>JBAIYF010000597.1:0-4746 GCA_037916115.1 Anaerolineales bacterium | reverse complement strand
CGGCGTCACCAAAGCCGGACCTGATAACTGGTTTCCATCCTATCATCCGCTGGCGGAAACGCATTCCATTGAAGATCTCGAAAAATATGCCTGGCCCGACATGGATGACCCCACCCGCGTGGCGCATGTCCGCGCGGAGGCACAGAAACTGCATCAGGAAAACAAGTACGCCCTCATGGGCACGCCCTGGCTGGCGTTTCCAGTGGAACGCGCCTACGAAATGCAGCGTATGGACAAGTTCTACCTCAACATGGGACGTCACCCCGATTTTGTGGTCGAACTCCTCAAAAAGACCGGCGAACTGTGCAAAACCCTCATGGGGCATTTCCTCGACGAGTGCGGCGACATGATCGACATCGTCAAGATCGGCGACGATCTCGGCATGCAATCCAGCCTCATGCTTTCACCCAAGATGTACCGCAGCTACGTCAAGCCTATTCACGCCGATTACATCTCCTTCATCAAATCCAAGACCAAAGCCAAAGTCTTCTTTCATACTGATGGGGATGTCTTTTCTTTACTGCCAGACTTTGTCGAAATGGGCATTGATATTCTTAACCCGATCCAGACATCCGCGGGTAAAATGTCCAATCTGCCCGAACTCAAAAAGCAGTTCGGCAAGAACCTGATTTTCTGCGGCGCAATCGATACGCATCGTGTCCTGCCGTTCGGCACGCCGGAGGAAGTCCGCACCGAAGTGAAACGCATCATTGATATTCTCGGAGTGGATGGCGGCTATATGCTTGCCTCCGTCCATACCATCCTCGACGATGTCCCCGCCGAAAATGTCCTCGCCATGGTCGAGGCGGTCGAGGAGTTTGGCTGGTATAAGAAATAAGATCCATTTACCGCATGAACACCCCGCCCCCGTTTGAATTCAGGAGATTCGTCTACTGGATCGTCCCGCTTTTTGCGATTCTCCTGCCTTTTCTTGTGATCCGGACCTTCCCGGAGTTTTTTCACCGCCCTGATATCCGCGCTTTTCAAACATGGGCGCAGGCTTGGAATGAGGGTGCAGGGGATGTTTACCTGAATTGCCCTACATGCAACTATCCGTTCGTGGGCACGGCTCTCTCCGCTGGGCTGATGAACTCCATCGATTTCGAGAATATGTTCCGTAAAGTGAACCGTTTTCGATATTATCTTGCCCTTGCCGATGGGGTGAATGTATTGCTGGTTTGGTTCATTCTGGCGAGATTTAAAGTCCGCGCTGCGCCATTATGGGCGGGGCTGATCGGGCTGGTTCCATCATCGTGGCTGGGCGCATCTGTATGGGGACAGATCGACGGCGTCGGGCAGACCCTTCTGCTGGCATTTTTTGCGCTTTTACTCCTGTTCCATCAAAAGAATAGAGGCGGCGGAGTTTATTATTTTTTTCTTGCCGCATTCGGCGTATTGCTTTCATTGATGTTGATGACCAAGCAATTAATCTATTTCAGCGTGATCGGATTGGGCGTCATACTGCTTGCGGGCATCGTATTGCGTTCACGGCGTATCCTTCCAGTAATGACTTCCATATTAACCGTTGGGATTTTTACAGCAGCGCCCATCTTACTCGTCGACGCGAACCTCCGTTTTGGCGATGGATATTATTCCCACATCCACTACATTCTCGCCACTGGCAGCGACCACGGCGACAAGATATCCTCACTGGGTTTCAATATATGGTCTTTGGTTACAGATGATGTTCGCGGTTCATCTCACCTCCCTCTAACGATGGGTGGGCTTTCACTTGCTCCGTTTACGCCATACATTGCGGGTTTTATATTGTTCTTTATTTTGAACGGCATCATTTTATTTCTTTTTATCCGCGACCTGCGCCAAAGTAATGAAGGGTCTTCCGTTTTCAACCTCCGTCAATTTCTCGCAGCCCTCATGTATTTTGCAATGGTCAACATCGTATTCAATGTGGCGCTGACCGGAACTCACGAGCGTTACCTGTTTCATTTCTTTTCCTTCATTCTTGCCGCATCTATTATTTGGCAGAATCGTCCGTTGATCGTTGCGGCTTTCACTGCTTCCTTGTTGTATGGCGTATATATTTTTGCTTATCTGAATAACATGTTCTTCCGCAGAGATCAGGAAATCACCCCGGTCGCGACGCTTGTCCATCTTGCATTCTTTATCTGCTTGCTCATTTTTTGGGTGAGGAATTCCACCTCCCAAACTTTGGACAAATCGACGACATGAGCCTCTCCCCAGACCTTATCCACGACCTGAAGAAACGCTTCAAAGGCGACCTTCGGCTTGATTCTGCCTCCAAAGTTTTATACTCCACCGATGCCTCTGCCTACCAGATCGAGCCGCTTGGTGTTGCCATCCCACGCTCACAAGATGACTTGCAGGTAGCAATGGAGTTTGCTGCAAAACATAAAATCCCCATCCTCCCAAGAGGGTCGGGGTCTTCGTTGGCGGGTCAAGCTATTGGTGCAGCGTTGATCCTGGACTGTTCCCGTCACCTCGACAAGATCATTGAAATCGACCCCGAAAGCCGTTCTGCGACCGTGGAACCGGGCGTCGTTCTTGCACATCTCAACCGCGCCGCCGCCAAACATGGACTGATGTTCGGTCCCGATCCGGCTTCGGCAGAGCGTGCTACGATGGGCGGCGTGATCGGCAACAACGCCACGGGGGCACATTCCATTTTGTATGGCATGAGTGCAGATCACCTCCTCGCGGCGGATGTTGTTTTGAGTGATGGCAACTTGGCAAAATTTGATGGTTCGATATTCGCTACTCGGACTTCGAATACTCGATTATCAAGTATCGTTTCAGCCGTTCAAGAAATCAGACAAAACTATTCCGACGCCATCAAACAAAACTACCCCAAGTCCTGGCGCAATTCTGCTGGCTATCGCCTCAATTACCTTTTGCCGTGGAGCCCATCCACGCCGCCACAGTGGATCGGTGATGCCTATCCTGCCAACCTGACACCTGACACCTGGAACCTAGCGCATCTTTTGCCTGGCTCTGAAGGGACTCTCGCTGTAATCCGCCGTTTGAAAGTCAATCTTGTTCCCAGACCAAAGCACACGATTTTAGGGATACTTTCATATTCATCTATTGCCGAAGCTTGTGATGACGTTCCGCGTTTGCTGAGGATGAACCCCAGTGCAGTGGAGTTGATTCCGCAGTTGATTCTACGCAACGCGCGCAGCATCCCTGCCTACGCCCGCCAAATGGGCTGGGTGGTGGGCGATCCGGCTGCGGTGTTGGTCATTGAATTTAGCGGCGAGCAACCCTCGGCGTTGAAAGAGGCGGTTCGTCGTCTTGGTGATGTTTTGACCATTGCCGAGTCTCCGGAAGATCAGGCGCGCATTTGGAACATCCGCAAAGTGGGGCTGGGAATTTTGGATTCGCGTCCACAGTCTGCCCGCCCCATTGCCTTCATTGAAGATTGCGCCATTCCAGTGGAGCGGCTTGGTGATTTTGTCCGTGAGGTGGAGCGGATCTTAGAGGCGCACGGCACGTTCGGCGGAATTTATGCTCATGCTTCGGCGGGCTGTTTGCACATCCGCCCGGTGCTGGACTTGCAGCATGGCGAGGGTGTGCGTGCCATGCGTAGTATCGTGGAGCAGGTCTTTGCGTTGACCGTATCACTGGGCGGCGCGATGAGCAGTGAACACGGCGACGGCATTGCCCGCGGCGAGTTCATCGAGCGGACGTATGGCAGTGAAGTGACGGATGCCATGCGCATGTTGAAACGCGCCGCCGACCCCGAAAATCTTTTGAACCCGAACAAATTATTCGATGCGCCGCGCATGGATACGAACCTGCGATATGGCGAAGGCTATAAGGCACAGGTTTGGCAGCCGGTCTTATCTTTTGGCTACGAACGCGGTCTGGCTGGTGCGATCGAGTCTTGCAATGGGCAGGGTGTTTGCAGAAAAACCACCGGGGTGATGTGCCCGTCGTTTCAGGCGACTCGCGATGAAGCATTCAGCACAAGAGGCAGAGCAAATTTACTGCGTGGGTTGATGAGGTCGAATATAGAAAATTCGAATATTCGATATTCAGAACTTGAAGCAGCAACCTATCGGACCCTTGACCTCTGCCTTGCTTGTAAGGGCTGTACGTCTGAATGTCCCAGCGGTGTGGACATGCCGAAATTGAAATACGAGTTCATGAACCAGTACTATAAGGGTCACCGCCGCTCGTTGCGCGATTATCTTTTTGGGTATTTTCATGTGGCGGCGAAATTGTTAAGCCCAATTGCGCCGCTGGCAAATTGGTTTATGCAAGCCAGTTGGATGCGTACATTGACCGCACGGGTTCTGGGTATTGCTGAACAAAGACCATTCCCGAAATTCCAACGCAGGTCACGCTTCAAGCCTGGTAAACCCTGTGATAAGCAGGTGATTTTTCTTTCCGATGTTTTTTCTCATTACATTGAACCAGAGGTGGAGGAAGCCGCCATTGATGTTTTGAATCACCTGGGCTACGAAGTCAAGGTCCTGCCGGTCATTGGTGCGGGCGCGTCTTTGCTCTCGAAGGGATTTCTTGACGCGGCGCGTCGTCATGCCGAAAACGTTCTGGCGGAGATTCAACGTCTGGATGGCGGGGCAGGCTGGAGCGTCGTCGGATGCGAACCGCCGGAGGTGTATTGTCTCAAGCATGAATATGCATCGCTTTTGCCAGATCGTCGCGCGGAGATCCAGTCCCTTTCCAGCCGCGTTTGGCTTGTGGATGAATTTATCGTGCGGGCACATGCGACTTCATCCTTGGACTCTCTTACAAAAGTAGAGC
>JBAIYF010000596.1:0-7787 GCA_037916115.1 Anaerolineales bacterium | reverse complement strand
GTGAACTAGCGTTTCAGTTGGGTTATTTTTTGCATGAGCGCGGTGGCTGGGTTGATCATAGAAGCACCCATGGGGTCACGTGAGAGTTCATTGAACCCGCCCGCGCCAAAGTGCAGACCGCTTGGTGTGAGCATGTTCAAGCGGATGCTGCCATTGGGGGGTGCAGGAGGGCGGGGTTGTTCCCACGGACCGATCTGGTTGGCAATGGTCTGCCCGGCTTTGAGTACAGCTTCGATCTCGGCATCCAGTGAGTTATTGGGTCGCTGCCAAATGGTGCTCGCACCGGTATAGTTGATGTATTGTGCGGTGAAGTCGGTGTAGGCGGCAAGGAAATCACAGCCTTGCGGCATGCCCACTTCCACCACCACGCCATAAACGATCTTGGCTTTATCGGCAGGCGGGTTCACACCGAAGGGACGCAATGCATTCCACGCCTGCAGGTAGTGGCGCGGCTCCAGCCCCGGCATTTCGGTGATCTTTTGTAAATTGGCAATGGCAGATTTTTTATCGCCGCTTGCGATCTGTTTGCGCGCTTCGATAAAGATCGTCCACGGCTCACCCGACGAGGCGCTTTCGTCCTTCGCCCAAAATTCCAGGGGTAGGTCGCCGAAGAGCATATCTCGCGGGGTGATGGAAGGTTTGGGGTCTTCCTTCTTTTTGAAAAGATTGAACATGGTTTCTCCTCCATTGGTATTGGTGTGTGCATTATATGGATGTTGCCAAAATCCAAAACCGCCCTCTGGTACTATAAAAAATAAGCCGCACCTTAACAGATGCGGCTTATTGATGGTCAATGGTCGAACGTCTATTTTATTTTTCGCACTTCGCCGCTGACCGAAATGCTCTCACCGATTTTCTCTGTGAAGGAAACATTCAAACGCGAAGGGACTCCCATGTCTTCACCCTGCAAAATGGTGAAGCTCTTCGAACCCTTCCAGCCGATATCGCGCAAATATCCAGCCAATGCCGCCGCCGCGGCACCCGTTGCCGGGTCTTCGTAGACGCCGCCGGAGGCGAAGGGATTGCGTGAGTGGATGACCGAATCCGACTCCTGCCACAGTAAACTGATGGTCACCAAATTCTGCTCCGCCATCAGCGCGCGGACTTCTTCGAACGGGTATTTCATGTCCGCGAGGGTTTGGCGGTCTTTGACGAAGATGATAAGGTGCGTGGCTCCCGCCCCTGCAATGCGGATCGGGAATCTTTCGTCGAGCTGTTGCTTTTGCAAATTGAATGCAACAAGGACACGGTTCGTCCATTCTTCGGGCGCATTCTTCGTCCAAGTAGGTGGAGATTGAAGCGCCGCAGCCATTCCGAGGTCCGTTTTTGAGGCGCGGACGCTGATGGTGCTGTCGTTCAGGATCAGGGTATAGGTCCCTTCGCCGAAGCGTTCACCCAACGCCGCTCCAAGTGCGATGGTGGCGTGACCGCAAAATGGAACTTCCATCTCCGGCGCAAAATAGCGGACTCTCCAGCCGTCTGCCTGCTTCACCAAAAACGCGGTTTCGGAATAGCCGACCTCTTTTGCGATGGACATCATCTCTTCGGCAGAGGGCATCTCATCGTAAAAGGCGACTCCGGCAGGGTTGCCGCCTTGTCCGTTCTTCGAAAATGCTGCGAGTTTTAATACGTTCATGTTCATACCTCCAAAGTGGTTAAGACATCTCGCCAGACGAGATTTGTCTGACAAGTTTTACGTTCTGGAGTGAGACGAATATATCTCTGTTTTCGTTCCAAAAAACAAGCCGCACCCTCGCGGATGCGGCTCATCTACTCACTATTCACTATTCTCTGCACTTAATCGACCTTGCCCGTCACCATTGCCAGTTTCAACTCGCCGATCGCCTTGGTGATATGGATATCACGCGGGCAGGCATCGGTGCAGTTGAAGGCGGTATGGCAGCGTACAGTGCCGTCGGTTTCGGCGAGCACCATCAGACGCTGGCTGGCGCCTTCGTCGCGGCTGTCGAACACGAAGCGATGCGCGGTGACGAACGCGGCGGGACCAAAGTATTCATCATTCGCCCAGAACGACGGGCAGGCGGTGGTGCAGGCTCCGCACAGGATGCATTTGGTCGCCTCGTCAAAGCGGGCGCGCTGTTCAGGGGTCTGGAGACGTTCACGCCCATCTTCGGGAAGCGGCGAGTTGTTGACGAGGTAGGGAGTCATCTTCTTGTAGTTGTTGAAGAACGGCTCCATATCCACGATCAGATCCTTCGCCACCTTCATACCCAACAGTGGTTCGACAGTGATGTTCGCGCCCACGTCGCGGATGAGGGTCTTGCAGGCGAGACGGTTGCGCCCGTTGATGCGCATCGCATCCGAGCCGCACACGCCGTGCGCACAGGAACGGCGGAAGGAAAGCGAGCCGTCGGTCTTGCCTTTGATATGTTCCAGCACATCGAGCACGCGGTCGTTCTCGTCGGCTTCGATCTTGTAGGTCACATAATTGCCGCGCTGGTCCTTCTCGGGGTTGTAACGGAAAATTTTGATTGTAACTTCCATGTTAACCTCTAATACACTCTGGCTTTCGGTTGATGTTTGGTGATCACAACCGGCTTATAAGAAACTTCAAGTTTGCCGTTCTTCTTGGCGATCAGCGTGTGCTTCAACCAATTTGCATCGTCGCGTTCGGGATAATCCTCGCGCGAATGTCCGCCGCGGCTTTCCTTGCGGTTCAAGGCGCTGGCGGCAACCACTTCTGCGATCTCGAGCAGGTTGCCAAGTTCCCAGGTATTCAGCAGCTCGGTGTTGAACACCTTGCCCGTGTCGCTCACTTTGACATGCTTGAAACGGGATTGGAGTTCGCGCACCTTCTCGAGCGCCGAAGCCATATCTTTCTCGTTGCGGTAAATGCCGACGTCGGCGAACATGGTGTACTTCAATTCATTGCCGATGTCATACGCGTTTTCCTTACCGGATGCAACCTTCAACGCCTCCAACTCAGACCGGATGTCTGCATCAGCGTTCTCGGGCATTTTCGTCCAGTCAGCCGCTTTGGCATACTCCGCCGCGCGCAGACCGGCATGCTTGCCGAACACCACCAGGTCGAGCAGCGAGTTCGTGCCCAAGCGGTTCGCGCCATGGACGGATACACAAGCACATTCACCCGCCGCAAACAGACCGGGCACCACCGTGTTCTTATCGTCCACGACCACTTCGCCATATTTATTGGTGGGAATACCGCCCATCGCATAATGAGCCGTGGGTTGGATCGGCATCATCTGGGTGACGGGGTCCACGCCGAGGTACACACGGCAGAAGTCCACAATGTCGGGGATCTTCTTGAGAACCGTGTCACCGGTGATCTTGTAGGGAGAGCCATCGGGGTTGGTGCGTCCGTCTTCGGCAGCATATTTGTTCACCGTCTCCGGGCGGATATCGAGATAGACATAGTTCTTACCGTTGATACCGCGGCCTTCCTTGATCTCGGTCAGAATGGCGCGGGAAACCACGTCACGCGAGGCGAGGTCCTTTACGGTTGGCGCATACTTCGGCATGAAGCGTTCACCGTTGCCGTTGATGAGCACCGCACCTTCACCGCGTGCGCCTTCGGTGATGAGGATGCCAAGTTTGTAAATACCGGTCGGGTGGAATTGGAAGAATTCCATATCTTCGAGCGGAACACCCTTGCGGAGCAGCATCGCCGCGCCGTCGCCGGTGTAGGCATAGGCATTCGAGGTCACTTCGAAGATGCGACCAAATCCGCCTGTGGCAAACACCACAGACTTGGCGTGGAAGGTGTGCAGTTCACCCGTTGCAAGTTCAATGGCAACCACACCTGCTGCCTTGCCGTCCGCCATGATGAAATCCAATGCCTGGAATTCATCAAAGAAGGTCACATCGTTCTTAATGCACTGCTGGTACAAGGTCTGCAGGATCATGTGACCGGTACGGTCTGCGGCGTGAGCTGCGCGCCTGACCGGTTTGCCGGTTACATTGTTGGTGTGTCCGCCGAACGGTCGCTGTGAGATGCGTCCTTCGGGGGTACGATCAAAGGGCAGACCCATGTGTTCCAGTTCCAGAACCGCCTGGATCGCCTCATTACACATGAACTCGATGGCATCCTGATCGCCAAGGTAATCAGACCCTTTGACGGTATCGTACATGTGCCATTCGGGTTTGTCTTCTTCGTAATTACCCAGCGCCGCAGAAATACCGCCCTGCGCCGCGCCTGTGTGTGAACGGGTGGGATACAGCTTGCTGATAACCGCCGTCTTTGCAGATTTGGATGCGTACAAACCCGCCATCAGCCCGGCGCCGCCTGCCCCAACCACGATCACTTCAAATTGATGAACCTTTGCCATGAATGACTCCTATGCGGTCCAGATCTTGAATATCGCGACCAAACTTGCAAGGATCGCATATGTAATGACAATGTTACGTGCCCATCGGCGCGAAATGGGGCTGATGAAATAATCGTCCCAGATCTCCAACACGCCATGAACGCCGTGTCCGCAGGCGGTGAGCACAAAGGCAATGACCATGAGCTTTGCCAGCCAGGTCATCCAGCTCACACCCAGCGGATTTTCCGCCATGTTCGGGAAGAATGCCCAATATAAAACATCGCCAAGATTTGAGCCAGTCTGCGCGCTCACGATCAAACCACCGATGATCCCGGCGATGATCAAACCGTACATGGCGATGACTGTAAAGCGGGTGAACGCCCACATGAAAGTTTCAAAGGTCATGCCGCGTTTGGAAAGGGGAAGTGTTCTCGATGCCATGTCTAACCTCCGAATGCCCCGCGTAATACAACAACGATCGCGAACCCAGCCGCGAGAACGTACACCGCCCATTCGATATTGATGACAGTGCGATAACGTTCGATCAATTTCGGCCACAGGTCAAGGATGGTGATACGCAATCCGTTGATGGCATGGAACAACCCGAAGACCAGCAGCAGAACCTGGAATGCCCAGTTGCGCATCAGTCCCTGCATGGAAGGCACCCCAACCAATGCCAGAATATAGACAGTGAAGAAAATGAACAACGCACTCCCGCCAATGCGATGCATGATAAAGGCAAGGAATGGACCCTGCCCCTTGTACCCCAGCGCGGTAAAAAGAGGAACATTTCTCTTCAAACCCATTGAAACCTCCGAATGGAATAGTCTGAAACCGTCCTATTTTACCCTCTGAAACTATGAATCGCGAGTTAAACAGAGATAAGTCAAGTTGGACACGACTGACAAGTTGGAAAGTTTGGCTATGCACAAAAATAAAAGCCGCATCCTCACGGACACGGCTCACTGACTACTGTTTAATGATTAAAACTCACTTCGTCACAGTCCTCGGCGGTGGAGCGAACTTCTCGATCTCTGTCACTACATCTGCCAGCGGCATGACCTTGGCAACATGCTTCTCCTTCTTGCCAAAGCCAATGCTATCGAGCACCAATGTGCGCTTCAGTAATTGGATGCCAAGTGCAGGGTCCACGCCTTTGGGGCAGGCTTGCGAACACGCCCCCGCCATGTGACATTGATACGGTCCATGGAAGGCATCAATGGCAACGAGACGTTCTTTGAGTCCACAGTCGCGGCTGTCGGCAGTGTAGCGGTAGGCTTGCGCCAGGGCTTGAGGTCCGAGAAAGAGCGGATCGGTTGCCACAGTTGGGCAGGCGGCAAGGCACAATCCACACTTGATGCAGAAGGTAAATTGGCTGTATTCGTCGCGCTCTTCCGGTGATTGGATGAACTCGCCGGTGGGATTCTCGATCTCATCTGAATTGGAAATGATGATGAACGGTTTGATCGCCGCATGTTTTTCGATGAGTGGTTCAAGGTTCGGCACAAGGTCTTTGACGTTGTCATAGTTCGGCAGCGGTGCCACGGTGACAACATCCGTACCGAGATGCAGCACCTGAGTCTGGCAGGCGAGCATCGGCAGATCATTGATGAACATGCCGCACGAACCGCAGACCCCCATACGGCAGGATGAGCGCCACGCCAGCGTCGGCGCCTGCTCGGCTTTGATCTCGTGCAAAGCTTCGAGCACGGTCATGCCGTCGTGGACGTTAAGTTTATGCTCCTCCCAGTGCGGAGCCGTGTCTTTATCCGGGTCGTAGCGGCGAACTTTGAAGGTGATGAGTTTTGAATCAGCCATGTCTATACTCCGGGGTGGGCGAACGTCCAGTAGGTTACATACGTGCCCAATGCAAAGATGGCAATACCGATCAAGAGAATGCCCCAATCCACCACTTTGGCGAGTGCGGGTGAAAGCGGCAATTCGCGGATGATGCCGCGCGTGCCGTACAGTCCGTGATACAAACCCGCCGCCAGCAATAGAACGTACAACACAAACTGCGTGACGCTCCTGCCGCGCTCGATCATTGCCTCGAAGGAACGTGCCTCTTCAACACTGACGCCATAGAACACCGGCGCATAATGTTGCACCGCAAAGTGCAAGCCAAGCAAAACCAAAATAATGGGGATCGCCAGTAAGTGCCAGGTCCATAATCGTGTTTCGCGCATAATCTACTCCTCCGTCATTGCGAGGGCGATGCTCTTTCGCCCGAAGCAATCCCAGACTAACTCATGAGATTGCTTCGTCGGGAAGACCGCCCTCCTCGCAATGACGTAAAAATTAGTCAAAGAACAAACTCGAACCGCCGAGCAGCATGATCAACCCAGCCAACAGCATGATGGCGTAAGTCAACGGGCGGTGTTTCATCACCGACGATTTATATGGATAGATCGGTTCCTGCGGCTTGCCAAGGAAGAAGCCAAGTTCCACCAACAGCAGACGCGTACCGTTCATGGCATGGAAGACCGCCGCTGCGAACAACAGATATTCGATCACCTTGAAAGGCGGCGAAGCAAATAGACCCATCAATGCCGCCCAGGCTTGCTCACCGCGCATCCGATTGGCGGTTTCAATGATGTGCAGCACCATATACGCGATCAGCCCCAAGCCTGAAAGGCGATGCCCGATGTATAGATAGCGTTCAAATGTATATTTGCCCGCATACACCCACCCTTTGAGTCCAAGCCGATTGTTATAAGCAGTAGGTTTGTTCATCTTAGTATTTCCTCTCCACTGGCTTCCACATCGAAATATCCACTTTGCTGTAACTCAACTTCGGTCCAGCTTCGGTGTAATCTGCCATCGTATGCTTCAACCAGTTCTCGTCATCGCGCACTTTGAAATCGCGCCGCGCATGTCCGCCACGTGACTCGGTGCGGGTCAACGCGCCGAGCGTTGCCACTTCAGCCACATCGATCATGAAGCCGGTCTCAATGGCGCGTTCGAGATCGGTGTTGTAGCGCAGGCTTTTATCCTTCAACGAAATTCTTTTGTAGCGTTCCTTCAACTCGCGAATTTTCTTCAAGCCCGCTTCCATCTGCTCACCGGTGCGGAAGACTCCCATCGTGGCATCAAGGTTATGACGTAACTCTTTGCGGATCTGGTAATGGTCTTCTTCGCCAGTGGATGCGATCAACGCCTCGATCTTCGCCCATTCCTGCTCTGCCGTCTTGGGCATTTCCGCCACCGACGCCTTCGCGCAATAGCGAGCCGCCTCGCCGCCAGCCACACGCCCCCACACCAGACATTCCGCCGTCGAGTTCGAGCCGAGTCGATTCGCGCCATGCAACGAGACGCACGCCACTTCACCCGCCGCCCAAATATTTTCGATGGGAGTGTGTCCCTTAATATCGGTGTGAACTCCGCCCATGGTGTAATGCGCCACCGGGCGGATCGGAATCGGCTTCTCAATGGGATCAAGCCCAATGTGTTTGATGGTCACTTCACGGATGAGCGGGAGGCGTTCGAGGATCCGCTCGCGCC
>JBAIYF010000595.1:0-3063 GCA_037916115.1 Anaerolineales bacterium | reverse complement strand
GGTCACGCTGTAAGCGTGACCTGCACTGACCTTCATGAAAAAAATTACTGACCGAATAAACTCCATCACATTTACACCGCGCAGTACCATCTGGTTCTTGCTATTGATCGCCGCATTGACCTATGTGCTGTTTTTCTGGCAGCGCGGCTTTTACTGGGATGAATTCCCTTGGATGTGGACCTATTTTGAACTGGGTCCCGCCATGCTGACAAAGACATTCACCACCAGCCGTCCGTTTTGGGGCATGATCTACCAATTGACCATGCCGGTTATCGGTCCCAACCCGTGGGCATGGCAGCTGCTTGCCGTTGTGCTGCGCTGGCTGACGGCAGTATTGCTTTGGAAGATCCTTACTGCTGTTTACCCCGAACATCCCAAACCCGCCTTGTGGGCAAGTTTGTTCTTCCTTGTTTTCCCTGGTATGGGGCAGCATTTCATCGCGTTCATGTACAGCCATTTTTATATCGTGCTGATCGCGCTGCTGCTTTCCATGTATCTTGCCATTCGTGCCGTGCAAGATGAAAAACGCCGCTGGCTCTATTTCTCCGCATCGTATGTACTAGCCGCTATCAACTTTATAACGATGGAATATTTTTATTTCATCGAATTTGGAATGTTGATCGTTTTTTACCAATTGGTGCAGGGCAATTTCAAGGAACGCGCGAAAAAAGCATCCCTTTATTTTTTACCCTACTTCGCCATTTTTCTAGGCATTACACTTTGGCGCACATTTTTCTTCGAGTTTCAAAACGCAAGTTATCAATTCGTGTTGCTCGATAAGTTAAGGGAAAATCTTTTCACCGGGATTTTGTACTTCCTGAATCAAATCCTGGTCAGTTTCTGGCGGACCGTGTTTGAGGCGTGGCTGATGCCTTTCCTCACCATCGGCACCAGCGGACTTGGACCGCTCACACTGTCTTTGATGCTGGTTCTGTTATTCATTAGCATTCTCCTCACCGGAATTTATCTCTTCACTTTCAAAGCAGATGACTCGAACGGTATAGACTTTGCAAAACGCGCCGGGCTTGTGGGTCTGGCATTTTGGGGGCTATCAGGCGGCTCTGTCTGGATGATCGGCAATATGCCGCAATTTAACTTCTCACTGGACCGCTTCATGTTGCCTTTTATGCTGGGGTCCGGTATTTTGCTGGCAAGTATGATCTCACTCATCAAGAACACGCGGACGCAGATGATCCTCGTTGCCTTGCTGGTTGGTTTTGCAGGCAGCAGACATTTCCGCCTGGAGGAGATCTATCGCAGTGATTGGTTGACCCAGCAGGAATTGTTTACACAAATGACCACACGGATTCCCGGGCTTGAGAAGGGAACCATCCTTCTATCCAATGACATTCCAGTGACATATTACTCTGATAATTCACTGACCGGCCCGTTAAACTGGATATATAGCCCGCCCGGCGAAATGGATGTGATCCTTTATTTCGCGTCCATTCGTGTTGGAAAGACCCTGCCCAGTGTGGAGCCGGGGCAGCCGCATGAGTTGTACTATATTGGTCCGACCTTCTATGGAAATACAGATAACATTCTTGTTGTCGATTTTCAGCCGCCCGGATGTTTTCGCGTGATCGACCCGGAAGTGGAGGCGGAGAATCGTCTGCTTCCGCCCGAGGTGCGGGATATCGCGAAGTATTCGAATCAGAGTGTGATCCTGTTCGAGAAACAGAATCAGTTACCGGGTCAGTTTTACCGAGGCGTTGAGTCAGATTGGTGCGGTTATTTTGCCCAAGCTGAGTTGGCGCGTCAGATGGGTGACTGGGATGAGGTTGTCCGCATTGCAGGCTTGGCGTTTGCTTTGGGTGATACGCCCAATGACCCGGTGGAGCGGTTCGTGTATATTGAAGGGTATGCCAATACGGGCGACTGGAAAAAAGCGGTAGAATTGTCGAAGTTGTCCTATAAATTTTCCAAACCGTATGTAGGACCTTTATTGTGCCGATTGTGGGATCGGATTGAGCAGGAAACAGAAGTCACCCCCGAGCAGGTTTCTACACTTGGGGAGGTTCGCAGTGAATTTGAGTGCCTACCTTAAAAATGTTATGTAATTTTCTTCACATGGTAAAATTGTTTAGACAACTTGGGTAGACTCGATAGGGTCTGCGGTTGCTAAACATTTATATAAATAAGGAGAAGAAGTATGCGTACGTTTTTTGCACGCCTCGCCGTGATGGCGTTGGTACTTATGTTTGTCCTGTCTGCCTGTGGCGGACAGCCCGCTGCGACTGAAGAAGCCCCTGCCACAACTGAAGAGGCGTCTGCCGCAACTGAGGAAGCCCCCGCTGCGACCGAAGAAGCCCCTGCCGCCGCGGAGCCGTTCGTTTTCGGTATGCTGCTTGTGGGTCCGTACAATGATAATGGTTGGAGCCAGGCGCACTATGAAGCCGGTAAGTACGTGGAAGAAAAGCTCGGCGCGACCATGCTCTATCTGGACAAGGTCAACCCCGCCGACCGCCCCGGCACCACCCCCGATCAGCTTGCTGAAGAACTTGTTGCGCAGGGTGCCAAACTCATCATCTTCAACTCGGATGATATGAAGGATGCCTCCACCGCTTTTGCCAAAGCCAACCCCGATGTGAAGGTGATCATGGCTTCCGGCGACCAAGTCTGGACGGATGGCAAGGCTTACGAAGAGATCCCCAACCTCATGAACATCATGGGCCGTATGGAATATGGCAAAATGATGGGTGGTTGTGCCGCAGCTCTCACTACCGAAACCGGTAAGATCGGTTACCTGGGACCGTTGATCAACGACGAGACTCGCCGCCTCGCCGCTTCTGCCTACCTCGGTGCCAAGTACTGCTACGAAAAGGCTGGTAATGATCCTGCCTCCCTTCAGTTCAAGGTTACCTGGATCGGTTTCTGGTTCAACATCCCTGGTGTGACGCTCGACCCCGTTCAGGTTTCGAACGATTTCTACACCACCGATTACGATGTTGTGATCTCCGGTATTGACAACCCTGTCAACCTCGGCGAAGCTGCCAAGCTCAAGGCTGAAGGTAAGAACGTTTCTGGCGTTGCGTATGATTACGTCGCCGCCTGTACTGCCGC
>JBAIYF010000594.1:0-13317 GCA_037916115.1 Anaerolineales bacterium | reverse complement strand
TCACTATGCCGATAAAAATCTGGAGGCAATTGCCGACTTGCTCTCCGAGGAAGTTCATCTGCGCGATTGGAATATCTCTGTATTCGGCAAAGCAGAAGCCCTGCGGGAAACCGCAAAAAACTTCGCCGATGCTGAAACGATCGAGATCCAAATTCTGGCGCTTTACGAAAGCGCCGATACGGTTGCCGGTGAACTTCATATTTTGGTCGATGGAAAGATCAACCTCTATGTGGTGGATGTAGTGACCTTCAATACACAGGGCAAAGTCACTGCCATCCGTTCGTACAAAGGGCGGGGTGATTAAGTCACTCACCTTACGCAAATTGACCGTAGGGGCGACCCGTCCGGGTTGGACAAAGTGCCAATCAACAAGAAAGGGTCGCCCTTTACGAAACGTTTACACAAAACGTGGTTGGGTCTCCCCTAATGCGTAAGGTAAGTAAGCCAATAGTTTTTATTTCGATTTGTAATGCACTGACGCTGTAGACCTTAATCGTTCTGCCGCGGTTTCGGGTGTGATGTCGCGCTGCGGCATGCCGAGCATTTCATAGCCAACCATAAACTTGCGGACAGTAGCGGAGCGCAGCAAGGGTGGATAAAAATGTGCGTGCAATACCCATTCGGGATGCGGTTGATTGTCTGCAGGGGCTTGGTGGAAGCCCATCGAGTAGGGGAAGGAGATCTCGAAGAGATTGTCGTAACGGGTAGTAACTTGCTTGAATATCTCAGCCAATGCAGAAACTTCACTGGCGGTTAAGTCTTTCATGTAAGCGGTCGGTCGGTGGGCTGTGACCAACACTTCAAACGGCCACACTGCCCAAAACGGAACCATCGCCGTGAAGTGGTCATTGGCAAACAAGATGCGGTCTTTTTGTTTGTGTTCCTCTTGCACATAATCCAGCAAAAGCGGACGTCCGTTCTTCGCAAAGTATTCCTTCTGCGTGGCGAGTTCCTTGACGATCTCATTCGGCAATTGCGACTGCGACCAGATCTGGCTGTGCGGGTGCGGGTTCGAGCACCCCATCATCGCCCCTTTGTTCTCGAAGACCTGCACATAGTGGATGTAATCCAACTCCATCAGCTTGGCAGATTCGCTTGACCAGGTGTTGAGAACATTTTCGATGGCGGGCAGGTCGAGCTCGGGCAGGGTCAGGTCGTGGCGGGGCGAGAAACAAACCACCAGACATTGCCCCTGTTCGGGAGCAGAAACAAGCAACGGGTGAGAAGAGGCGGGCTCTTCATCCTCTGCATCAGGCAGCAGCGCGGCGAAGTCATTGTTGAAAACATAGGTGCCGGTGAAGTCGGGGTTGAAGATGCCACCCGCACGTTCGTTGCGCGGGCAGAGATAACAAGTGGGGTCGTATTGCGGCAGCGAGTCGGCGGAGAGTTTTTCAACCTGCCCGAGCCACGGGCGTTTGGCGCGATGCGGCGAGACGAGTACCCATTCGCCCGTCAGGGCGTTGTAACGGCGGTGAGGATTGTTGAGCATGGTCATTCCTTTTCGAAAATTATCTCAACCCATTCAAGGGTTTCGTTTTGAACAAATTCGAGCGTGAGTTGATCGTTGAACACGAGACGAGACTCGCTCTGTTTTCCGTTGAGGTGATGTTCGATGATTTTTGCATGATGATGGACACTCTTAATAGTACAACGACCATCGCCGAATGGCACGATGCCAACATGGCTCGACTCGCCAATGCTGTCATCATCCAGTGCGGCAATGATGAGCATCACGTTTGAATGTACAACATATTTATAGCCGTTTGGTGTCGGCTTGCCGTCGAATTGATGCGTGCGCAGCGCCAGCAGAACTGTCTTGCCGTTTTCGATGCGCTCCCACGATGGACTAAAGCCCGCGCGCAGCCCACCCTGCCATTTGGCGTGGATCGGCTTGGTGGTGAAGTGCGCCTCTTTCCTAACGAGGGAGTTGATCCCGTTAAATTTGGCAATATGCTTCGCGGACGGTTTTTCCCCGTTCTCGTCGCCGTCGAAACAATGCAGTGAGCCAAGGCTGCCCGAAGCGACCGAGTCGAACCAGATGTCGATGGCGGAGTCCCAGTCGTAGCCGGAGGAACTGTACGTGGGCATGCCAAGTTCGCCGCATAGGCTGCTGAAGAAGACTCGGCGATTGCTTTCAAGGTCGTAATCGCCGATACAGTAGACGAGGTCATCGGGGCTGTGCAGGTCGTAGTAATCGATGAGCAGCGGCGAAAGCCCGTAGTACATGATGACGAGGTCGGGGTTTTCTTCTTTCATTGCGCCAACGATGACTTCAAGCCCTTTTTGCAAGAGACGTTCACCGGCAAAGGTCATATCTTGCGGGGCGGCGATATCGAGAGAAGGTAGTTCGTAGCCAAAATCGAATTTGATCAGGTCGGGTTTGTAGCGGCGGATGAAGTCCTTAGCGCGCTCACGTAACACTGCCTGCACCTTGGGCTGGGTCATATCAAAGATGCCGTAGCGGGATGTTTGATGGTCGAGCCAGAGTGGTCTGCCTTCGTGCGTTTGAAGCAGGTTCGATTCGTCCAAGCCGAGCGCGGCGGGGTTTTGACAGCGCAGAAATGCCGCCCACAAGCCGATGTTGTAGCCTTGCTCGCGGATATTGCTGAGCAGCTTTTCAAAATTGGGGAAGCGTTTGGGGTCGTGTTTGAGTTCGCCGTATACACCTTCCCATTTGTCGTCGATGACGAAGGTTTTGACTTGCATACCGGAGCGTTGGAATTTGCCGAAAATATCGCGGACGAGGTCTTCGGTGAGTTGTTCAGGCGGGAGAGCCAAAGCAGACTCCACGCCCCATGTGTTGTATTGCGGAGCGAGCATCACTTCTTGTTTTTTGGTCGAATGTTTTTTGGGTGCGATGAACTTCTCGCGTTGTAAGACTTGGTAATACTTACGAATGGCTTCGTGGTAATTTTCGCCGAAGGTGATGAGGAAGTGAAAGCCGAAGGTGTCGGGCTTGTGCTTCCATAGATCTGTGCGCAGGTTGAGGACAGGGCTGAGGGCAATTTCACGAATCTCTAAACGGAAGTCACCTTGGGGTAGAGATGCAAGTCCCCAGCAGGCGGCTTCGCTTTGTTGGGCTTTCGCGCCGATGGCATTCCAACGGTCTGAGGTGTTGAAGGTGCAGAAGTAATGGGCAGGCAAACCCCATTGTTGAGTCAAGCCAGGTCCGCGCATGGCGCCGGAGCCGAGGACAGCGGTGGTGTTTAAGCGTGAGTGCAGATCCACGATGGGGCTGATGTTGGTGCTCATGGTCAAACCGGGGATGACAGCGTAATGGCTGTACATGGACGGCTTGTAGGAGTCGCCGCTTATTTCGGGGAAGTAAATGATGCGGACAAGGTCTACGTCTGCGGGGAGGGTGAGGAGGAACGGTTCGAGGGAGATGAAGTCTGGGTGGAAGGACCAGACCACAGTTAAGGAAGAGGCGGGGTTTTGTCCGTGATAGGTGATGCGGATTTGGTCATCCTGAATTTCGTAGGAGGTGTGGGAAAAATCCAGTTGAGTGGAGGTGGTGAGGACAAGCGGGCGGTGTTGGGCGCGGGTGATGAGGCGTGAGCGCGAGTCGTACAGACAAATTTGGTCGGTTTCTGTGTGCCATTCCCATGTGTAGGCAGGGGTTTGAACCGCGATTTTGGGCGGGGCGTTATTAATTTTGACCATCAAAACACCTCAATTTGGGTTGCCTACTTGACAAAGGCAATTCGTTCTTGTAAACTGATGTTACCGTTCACGTGACCGGTCACATTATAACAAATGGTATCTAGTCGTCCTACTATTCGTGATGTTGCCCGTCAAGCGGGCGTTTCTCATCAGACCGTTTCGCGTGTGATCAACGGCAGTGATGATGTGTTGCCGGAGACCCGCGCCGTGGTGGAAGCAGCCATTGAAGATCTAGGGTACCGCCCAAGCGCCATTGCTCGTTCGATGGCTCGCGGGCTGACACACACTTTAGCCATAATTTCCCCCAACCTTACAGACTATACCTTTGCCAGCGTCATTGAAGGCGCTGAGATCGAAGCCCGACAGCATAATTATTTTGTCCTTTCGTCTTCCGCCTCTGATTCGCAGTCGTTTCATGAACTGGTCGAAGAACTTGTGGGGCATCGACGGGTGGATGGGTTGATCGTGATCAATCCGTATGCGGATGAACGTTACCAACAGGTGCCTGAGAATTTTCCGGTGGTGTTCGTGGGCGCGCGTTCGCATGATAAGAATGTTTGCTCGATCTCGCTGGACGATGAAATGGTGGCGTACGAAGCCACGCAGCATCTGCTCTCGCTGGGTCACAAACGCATCGGCTTGGTGACCGGACCGATGGAAGAAGATTGTTCGCAAGACCGCCTCGCGGGTTTCCGCCGGGCGTTGAATGAAGCAGGGGTTGCGTTCGATGAAGCATTGGTCTTTGAAGGGGATTGGTCTGCTTCTTCGGGGCGCGCTGCATTATTGGATTTTGTGAAGAAGGGCGATGTGCCGACCGCGGTCTTTGCCCAGAATGACCGTATGGCGATGGGTGTGCTGCGTGCGGCGCGGGATGTGAACTTGAACGTGCCGGATCAGCTCTCTGTCATTGGCGTGGACGATATGCCTTTATCTTCCTACTTCGACCCGCCTCTGACGACCATGCGGCAGGATATGCCCCTGATCGGGCAGGAAGCCATCCGCAAGTTGATGGAAATTCTTCAAGACAAGACCGTTGAGCCGAACGTCCTGAAATTGCCGGCTCAACTGGTGATACGGCAGTCCACAGTTAAAGGAGGTGGTTCACCCTCGTAATAGGCAGCATGTAAGACCAACTTGATCGTACTATTTGTTCGTCCAATTCCAAGGAGAAGAATAAATGAAAAAGAATTTGCTCGTGAAGTTGATGGGGCTGCTCGTGATTGCCTCCTTCCTGCTGGCGGCTTGTGCCCCTGCTGCTGAGGAAGCCGCTGAAGAACCCGCCGCGACCGAAGAAGCCGCTGCGACCGAAGCTGCAACCGAAGAAGTTGTTGCTACCGAAGAACCCGCTTCTGACGTTGCCCTCCGCTGGCGTACCCGCCCGGACAACCAGGAAGAAATTGACGTTTACAGCCAGATCAGCACTGACCTCGATGCCCAGCTTGACGGCATCACCCTCACCTACGAACCCGGTGGTTCCGAAGGTGCGAACTATCAGGATCAGCTCCGCGCTGAAATCGCCGCTGGCACCGCTCCGGATGTCTTCTGGATCCCCGGAACCGATGTGGCTGATTTCGCCACCCGCGGTTTGATTCTCAATGCTGCCGATCTCGCTGCTGCGACCGAAGGCTACACCGCTGCTGACTTCTACGAAGGTCCCATGTTCCACCTGACCTACAACCCTGAAACCGGCGCTTCCGGCGACGGCTCTGGTGCTCTCTGGGGTCTGCCCCGCGACGTGTCCACCTTCGCGCTCTATTTGAACCTGGACCTGATCGCTGAAGCCGGCGCTGCCGATCCTCGCGAACTCGCTGCCAACGGCGAATGGAACTGGGAATCGTTCCTCGAAGTTGCCCAGGCCACCCGTGGTCTCGGTTCTGACATTTACGGCTATGGCGCCTCCGCTTGGTGGGGTCCTTACGGTGTTTGGTTGAACGCCTCCGGCGGCGGTTTCTTCAATGCCGATCGCACCGCTTGTAACCTCAACAGCGCCGAATCTCTCGCTGGTCTCGACTTCCAGCGCTCCCTCTACCAGGACTATGATGTTGCCGTGCCTTACGGTGAAGATCCCGAACCCGGCTTCCGCGCTGGTAAGGTTGCCATGTTCCAGAACGGCCGCTGGGCTACCCCGGGCGTCCGCACTGTGGACTTCAACTGGGATGTCGTTGAACTGCCTGCTGGTCCCAACGGCACGCCGGGCAACTGGCTGTTCTGGGGCGCGTATGTGATCAACGCCAACACCGAACACCCCGAAGAAGCTTGGGCTCTCGTTCAGGCTCTGACCACCGCTGAAACCCAGGGCAAGATCGCCGCTCTCGGCGCCAACATCCCCAGCCGCGTGAGCCAGGAAGCTCTCGATGCCTTCCTCACCTTCACGCCTCCTGCCAACAACCAGGCGTTCCTGAACGGCATCGCTCCTGCCGCCGCTCCGACCGCTGAAGGTCCGTTGTGGGCTGGCTCCTGGCCTGAGTTCGACAAGATCATGGGTCCCGCCATCCAGGGTGTGTTGACCGGTGCCACCACCGTCGACGACTTCGGCGCCACGATCTGTGACGAAGCCAACAAAGCCTTCAACCAATAGTTTTCCCTGTACGTTTGCGGGGCAGGCAGCACTTGCCTGCCCCGCCTTTATGGGGTACAACGAAATCCCCAAACCGCAGCGCCCTGTGCGGTTTCGAGATTTTTTTGTATCGCTGTTCTGAAGTCCCAACCCACGGAGATGAGAATATGACGGCTCAATCACGGATAGACGCTCAGACTCGTACGATCCTTAACATCCAAGTCGTTTGGCGCGGAGTTTTCGCCGTGCTGGCGGCTGCATCGCTGGTGATGTTATGGACGGGGGCAAGTGAAGCCCCGCTTTGGCAAAAGATCGTCATCTCCATTGTCGAAGGACTGGTCGTCCTTCTCAATGGTTATGGCGCCTACCATATCTCAAAACGTAATCACGCCGGGCGCATGACCGCCCTGGTATTGGATTACCTCGGCTTTGTCGCCTGTTTTGTGTTCGCGCTCAATGTAGGCGAATTCTTCATCGGCATCGACGCCCTTGGAGAGAACTTCAGCAGAGGCATTCCCTATCTCGGCATTACCCTGTTGGGATATTTCCTTGGCATGCTCGAGGAATACTTCCCAAGCGTGAACAAGAGCGCGGAGAGCAGCCTCAAAGTTGTCAGTCGTTGGGTGATGCTGGGCGGCTTTGTGCTCTTCCTCTGGCAGGTGAATGCCGTCAATGGTTTGCTCTACTTTGTTGGCAAACTTGCGCAGCCGACCGGTCTCATTGCGGTGGCGGGTGTGGTCATCTTAGGCGCTTCGATCTGGACGATGAGCCGCCCGAATGTGGCGCAAGCCCTCAACGTCAAGACCGGGCATGAGCAGATCATCAACGGCTGGCTCTTCCTCTCACCCAACCTCATCGGCTTCCTCATCTTCTTTGCCGGTCCGTTGCTGCTTTCGTTCTATTTCTCATTTACCGATTCAGACGCCATCCGCACACCGAACTGGGTTGGTCTTGAAAATTACGCCAAGATCCTCAATATCAAATTCGTCACGCTTGACGCGCCCGATCAACTCGCGCGTGATGTGGTCGATATAAAAGTCTATGACGAAGTGGGGCGCTTCACCTTCGGGAACACGGGCATCCTCTTTGCTGCGGAAGATAAATTCTTCTGGCTTGCGCTTCGCAACACCCTGACCTTTGTGCTGTTCGCTGTTCCTTTGAGCGTGATCCCCGCCCTGATCCTTTCGAGCATTCTCAACAGCAAACTACCCGGCATGAAGTTCTACCGTGCCGTGTACTTTATGCCCAGCATTGCAGCGGTCGTGGGTATCTCGCTCGTCTGGCAGTGGTTGTACAACGCCACCATCGGTTACATCAACTACTTCATCACACTCGGCATTGAGTTCTGGAACAACCTCTTCAACGTCGCCGTGATAGACCCGAAGATCCAATGGGTCTCCGATGAGAAAACCGCACTCTTCGCCATCATCATCATCGCCGCCTGGCAGACGATGGGCTTCAACACCGTGCTCTTCCTCGCGGGCTTGCAGAACATCCCCGGCGAATTGTACGAAGCTGCCACCGTCGACGGAGCCGGAGCCTGGGACAAGTTCTGGGGCATCACCATTCCCATGCTGGCGCCCACAACGTTCTACGTCGTATCCACCACCACCATTCAAGCCATGCAGGTCTTTGAGCAGGTCTTCATCCTCATGAACCCGCCGGAGGGACCGAACAACTCGACCATCACCCTGGTCTTGTACCTGTATCGTTCTGGCTTCCAGAACTTCCAGCAGGGCTATGCCTCCGCCATTGCGTGGGTGCTCTTTATTGTCATCTTCGGTCTGACGCTCATCCAGTTCCAGCGCCAGCGCCAATCCAGCATTTACGAAAACTAGGAGGAGACCGACATGAACATGAAATCCTACCGCTTTGTTCGTTTCCTGAGCAACTTTGGCGTGTACTTCGTACTGACGTTCTTTGCGCTCATCATGATCTTCCCCTTCCTCTACATGCTTTCCACCTCGTTCAAGATCCCCGCAGATACCTTCCGCTATCCGCCGCGCATGCTCCCGCGTGACCCCGTCACTGTGCAGGTGGAGGGCTACGATGAGCCGCTTCCGCTTTACTATGTGGAAGTGGATGGCGCACGCCAGGAATATGCGCTTGCCAAAAGCAACATCAAAGTAGGCATCTACGCCCCGGCGGACGACCTGACCAACACCGTTGAACGTTTCATCAGCGAGGTCAAACCGACCGGCGGCGTGATGAACCAGCAGAAGGTCGTTGTCAATGGTGAAGAGGTCAAACTCTTTGACGTGGACGTGGACGGGCAAATCGTCCCGATGATCCTCATCGAGCAGACCACGGTCGGTGAATTCATCGACCCCAAAAAACCCGAGTCTGACCCGATCTTCCAAAATGTGCGTTTGAGCGAGCCGGTTGAAGATGTCAGTTGGCATCCTGAGAACTATAAAGAAGTCATCGAACTCAATAATCTTGGTCGCGCGCTCACCAACACCACATTGGTCACGGTTCTGGTTGTTGTTGGTCAGTTGATCACCTCCGTGTTTGGCGGCTATGCCTTTGCCCGCTTGAAATTCCCCGGGCGTGATACAGTCTTCGTCTTCTACCTCGGCACCATCATGATCCCCTTCGTAATGTTGATCGTGCCGCTCTATCAACTCATGGTGGTCATCGGCTGGACGGATCGTCTCGCTGCACTCATCATCCCGTGGATCTTCACTGCCTACGGCACCTTCCTCATGCGCCAGCACTTCATCACCTTCCCCAAGGAAATCGAAGAAGCCGCACTGCTGGATGGCGCTTCACGCTTTGCCATTCTCAAAGACATCATCATCCCCGCCTCAGTCCCCGCCCTGGCGACTCAAGCGACATTCACCTTCCTCTACGCCTGGAACTCGTTCATCTGGCCGTTGGTCATCATCAACGTCGGCAATGAGAAGAACCACGTCCTCACCCTTGCCCTAAACGTGCTGCGCGGACGCGCCTCCGACACACCCAACCTCATCCTTGCAGGTGCTGCGATCGCCATCGTCCCGCCGTTGATCGTCTTCATTCTGGGTCAGCGCTTCTTTGTGGAAAGTGTGGCGGGCAGCGGCGTGAAGGGATAAATTCATGCCGGGGTACGTACTTCATAATTCGCATCTTGAAGGCGGTGAGTTTTTCTGGAAGGCGGGTCCGGTGGGCGTTTTCCTTTCCCATGGATACACCGCTACCACCGCGGAAGTACGTCTGTTCGCCAAACGGTTGCATGAAAAAGGATACACAGTGGCAGGTCCGCTGTTGGCTGGGCATGGCACCCAACCCGCGGACCTGAACCATGTCCGCTGGCAGGATTGGGTCGAGAGCGGCGAGAAGGTCTATCAACAACTCACGGCTCATTGTGAGCAGGTTTTTATTGGTGGAGAATCCATGGGCGCGCTGGTCGCTTTGTATCTGGCGAACAGCCATCCCGCAGCGCGAGGCGTTCTTTTGTATGCCCCCGCCATCGAGTTGACCATTTCCACAGCGGACAAGATCAAGCTGTATTTGGGTTCATCCTTCATGCCCTATGCCAAGCGTGAGACGTTGGATACCTCGGACAAATGGCAGGGCTATCACCCCGAACTGCCCACGAAGGGCATCCTTCAACTTTTACAATTTCAACATGCGGTCAAGCAGGTCTTGCCGAACATCACCCAGCCCATCGTTGTGTTTCAAGGACGAAAGGATACCGCAGTATCTTCGCAGGCTGGCGATATAATCCTGCGCCATGTGCGCTCAAAGGTGCAGGAACATCATTGGATGGAACGTTCCGCGCACCCCATCTTGATCGAAGAGGAACTTGATGAAGTGACGAACCTATCATTGAGTTTCATGGAAAGAACACTGGCTTTATAAATCACAGACCATCGTCCATTGTCGGTGGTCTGTCGTCTGATTTGCAATATTTTTTCAATTCAAGGAGAAAGAGTCATGCTTCAAAAGAAGAACGGCCGCTACGAAGTGTACGGCAACCCCATTACCGAGCGTCAGTCTCGCGCCGCCGATGCGTGGAAGGATATGCTCGCCAAGAAATTCAACTACGACCCGAACGAAAAGTTCAACCTCACGGTGGAAGACCATCCCTATGGTTCTGAAATTTTTGGCTTGAAGAACATTGTCCGCGATGGCAGCGGGCAGCCCGTGGACAAAAAGAACGGCGTTATCGTCAGCACCATCCGCATGGGCTTCGGTCACTACCGCATTGCGATGGCGGGCGTCTCTGCCGCCAAGGCAATGGGCTTCACCCCCTACTGGCTCGACCTGCTCGGCATTCCCGGCATCAGCACCGACGTGATCAACTGGTGCAATACCAACTACAGCAAATACTCACGCATCTCACAGCGTTATCCGTGGTTCGATAAATACGTCTGGGAATCGCTCACCACCGGCGAACCGACCCTGCCCGGTTTGGATCAGTTGTTCAATTACATGACCAGCACCTGGCCCTGGCGCTTCCTCAAGACCGAAGTCAAAGACTTCAAGATGAGCGAATTGTTCAATAACCTCTATGGTGCGCTTCCCTCTGACATGCCCATCCTCACCTCGCACATGTGGAACTGCATGGGCGCCGTCGCTGGCGGCATGACCAACGTGGTGGACATGATGTTCGATAACTGGCCCATGGCGTTCCAGCTCACCGAAGGCGCCAAGCACGCGGTTCAATCGCCCTCCGGCTATTACGGCTTCCGTGTGATGCGCGGTTTTGACGACAAGGGCAAGATCCTCAAGCCCACTCCGTCTGACGCGCTCTTCTTCACCGGTCACCACGTGGACCATGAACTGGTCGAGAACATCGAAGCGGATTGCGACGACCGCATGCGCCGCATGAAGGCGAAGGAACCCCGCCGCTTCTTGTTGACGATGGGCGGCGCGGGCGCTCAGCGTGAACTCTTCAAAGCCATCGTCGAACACGTCATCCCATTGGTCAAGCAGGACAAGGTGACTCTCTTCGTCAACCTCGGCGACCACAAGAACAACTGGGAATGGCTGCAAAACGAACTCAAGGATTACAAGGACCTCATCCAAACCCACTTCACCTGGGACGATACCCGCGAGTTCACCGACAGCATCCGCAAGGGACCTGCCAAGGGCTTGCACGTCTTCCTGCACGATAACACCTTCCACGCTGTGTACGCCACCAACTACCTCATGCGCGTGGTCGATGTGATGATCACCAAGCCGAGCGAACTCGCCTTCTACCCCGTACCCAAGATCTTCAACGCCCGCGTCGGCGGACATGAAATGTGGGGCGCCATCCGCGGCGCAGAGATCGGCGACTCGACCGTCGAGACCCGCACCATTCCGCAGACCCTGCAAGCCATCGACATGCTGACCGACTACGACGACCTGCTCACCATGTTCTGCGATTGCATCGTCAAGAACAAGAGCATTGGTATCTATGACGGCGCGTATAAGAGCGTCGAACTTGCTACTGGCAAGAAATTCGTTCGTAAATAAGATCTTTCACAACAAAAGCGGAAGGCTATAATATGCCTTCCGCTTTTTTCATGAGGTAAATCAATGACAACTTACAAATTTCCGCACAACTTTCTTTGGGGCGCAGCCACAGCCTCGTATCAGGTCGAAGGCGCATGGAACGAAGACGGCAGGGGCGAATCGATCTGGGATCGCTTCAGCCACACGCCCGGCAATGTGTCCAATGGTGATACGGGCGACATTGCCTGTGACCACTATCATCGCTATGAAGATGATATCGCGCTCATGCGTAAACTCGGTTTGAGAGCCTACCGCTTCTCCACGTCCTGGTCACGCGTGCTCCCCACCGGGCGCGGACGCATCAACTCCAAGGGGTTGGATTTTTACGACCGCCTGGTAGACCGTCTGTGTGCCGCCAACATCGAGCCGCTGCTCACGCTCTATCACTGGGACCTGCCGCAATCCCTGCAAGACGAAGGCGGCTGGGATAACCGCAATACCGCCTACGCCTTCGCCGACTATGCCGCGCTGATGGTCAAACGCCTCGGCGACCGCGTGAAGTACTGGACGACCTTCAACGAGCCGAGCGTGATTACCTACATCGGCTTCCTCACTGGCGAGCACGCGCCCGGATACAAAGATCAACGCATGGCGTATCAAGTGGCGCATCATCTTATGGTTGCCCACGGATTGGGCGTGCAAGCCATCCGCGCTGCCAAACCGGATGTGAGCGCAGGCATCGTGCTCAACCTGTGGCCCGCCGAACCCGCCTCCGACTCCGCCGAAGATGTGGCAGCTGCTAATAAGTTCTGGGATGAAAGTGAGGCTTTGTTCCTCGACCCGATCTTCAAGGGACATTATCCGCCCGCGGTGTATGACAAGATCGGAAATGACATGCCCAAGATCAATGATGGCGATATGGCGTTGATCGCCCAAAAGCTGGACTATGTGGGTATCAACTTTTACTCGCGCCATGTTATCAGTGCAAAAGGGGAGTTGAAAGAAATTGCAGGCTCAGAATACACCGAAATGGGCTGGGAAGTCTGCGCCCCGGCGTTGAGGCGCATGCTGGTCAAGATCAATAGCGAGTACAACCTGCCGCCCATCATTATTACCGAGAATGGCGTAGCCTTCAAAGATGAAGTCAGCGCCGATGGCAAGATACACGACCCGCGCCGCATCGAATATCTCAAGAACCACTTCATCCAAACCCGCCTTGCCATGCTCGACGGCGTGGACGTGCGCGGCTACATGGTCTGGTCGTTGATGGATAATTTCGAGTGGGGTCACGGCTTCTCCAAACGCTTCGGCTTGACTTATGTGGATTACGCCACTCAAAACCGCATCATCAAAGACTCTGGCGAATGGTATGCGGAAGTCATTCGGAAGAATGAGGTTTCCGAGTAAAACTATTTGTTTTCACTACACTTGCACAAAACAACACATTGTTTTGTTACAGTAAGACAGATATTGCTTACATGTGTTGCTGAAAAGATTTCAAAAGTTGTAATAGAAGATGCCTCTGCAGTCGCAGAGGCATCTTCTATTAATAAATTCTTGGGATTATCACTCTTGCGAAGACAGACCAAACGCTGCTGCAAAGTCACTGCGGTATAATCCAAAACTCAACAGGGGAGAAAATCCCTTCGTTCAGTGCTCGCATTCTGATATAC
>JBAIYF010000593.1:0-2470 GCA_037916115.1 Anaerolineales bacterium | reverse complement strand
AAGCCTTGTATGTGCGGACACGGGTGTAGTGATCCACATCGCCGGGCTTGGTCATGCCGACCACAGGATGAACGATGAGCGAGCCATTCACCTGAGCCGCGGCGCGCTTGGTCAATTCTTCGTGGATTCGGTGCAGGGGGTTGCGGGTCTGGAAGGCAACCACGTTATCGTGACCCATCGCTTCGAGCATCTCGCGCACCTGAGCCGGGGTGTGGCGCAGGTTCACAAAGTCGTAGTATTTGGGCAGGTTGATCACCTTCAACGGACCGGAGATGCAGACCTTGCCCCAACGTCCCATTTCAGAGACCATCGGGTGCTTGGTGTCGGTCGAGCCGTAAGCCAGTGCGGCTTCGGTATTCGCGTCCCAGTGGAAGACCTCATCGAGGCGCATCACAGCGATCAGGTCGAAGTTGGCGGAGCGAAGCGCCAATTCCTCACCAACGGTCGGCAACTCTTTCGGGTCAGCCGTCAGGGTGATGGGAAGCGGGAAGAGGGTGCCATCGGCGAGGCGCATTTCTTTCAGTACGCGCTCGTAATCGGCTTTGCCCATAAAGGTTGTAAGAGGGGAAAAGCCGCCGGTGGCGATCAATTCGAGGTCGCACAGGTTGCGCATGGTGATCTTGATCGAAGGCAGTTTGCCCGCGTGCGCGATCAATTCGTCGCGTTCGGCGCCCTTCACCACCAAGTCAACCAGTTTGCCGCCATAAGGGGGGATAAGATTTGCTTTAGCCATTGTTACTCCATTGAATGTAGAAATCCTGAATCGACAGGATTTGGATTGTCACACAAGCGCCAATTATACTCCAAAATTCAGCGGGTGAATTTTGGAAAATTACCGCCCCAGTCGGGAACTTGAGGCTGATTCTGACCATTGGCTTTTCCCCACTCTGAAAATGAATAAAAAAAGACCTGGCAGGTTTTAGAAACCTGTCAGGTCTTCAAATTACAACGAAATCAATCGTCCCGTCTTTTGCGACTCATGCACCGACGTGATGATCTTCTGTACCTGCACCCCATCCTCCAGGGTGCAAGACGGCTCCGTTCTACCATGCACGACATCGATGAAATGCTTTGTCTGCTGTTGGAACATGACGTTTCGCTCCCAGCCCTCCGGCAACGGGAATACGTCCCAATCTTTTTTCTCCGTTCGATAAACCCGCGCCGCCCCATCGACCAGATTCCACTTGATGGTGCCGTTCGTGCCGATAATGCGGAACTCATGCTCTGGCGGCTGCTGGTTGTAATCCAGATGCAAGCTTCCCAGAGCCCCGCCTTCGAACCTCAACGCAATTTTGGATGTATCGTCCGCGGTCACTTCCAGGTCGCTGAGTTTATCGGCAAAGCCCCAAACGGCTTCCACTCGTTTACCAACCAGCCACGGCAAATAATCGAGTGAGTGACATTGTGTCGCCACCACGCCGCCGCCCATATCCGCGCGAGCCGCATAGCCGGTGCGGTAATCTTCCCACGGGTGCCATGCAGGTAAATATTCACCGAAATGAACACTTGCCGAAACCACACGCCCGATCTCGCCGTTCTCGATCAACTCACGCGTCTTGACCATTCCGGGATGGAACCGGAACTGGAATGCCACCAACACCTTCGAGCCGCTTTTCTGCACGGTTTTTTTCAGCACATCCACCCGCTCCATCGAGGCCGCGATGGGCTTCTCCAGCAAAATGGCACACCCTGCTTCCGCAGCAGGGATGGCAACATCCAAATGCAGCGACGTTGGGTTCGACACGATCACAGCATCGGGCTTGTGCTTCTTCAAGGCTTCGGTCAGGTCTGTTTCAACGGGGTACCCTGCAAGTTCGTCATCAGGCAATGTCGCCTTGTGCGTGCGGTAGAGGACGATGTCCGTTTCGCCCAGTGCAACCAGGTTGCGCATGTGACGTCGCCCCACAGAGCCAAGACCAGCGATTAGGTATTTTTTAGTAGATTGGGACATAGTAGGTTGGTAGATTGGTAGGTTGGTAGATTGGGTTAGGGTTCAGGGTCAAACTCTTCGAAATGGTAGGTAGTTGCATCTTCCTTGATTGCTTTATCGCCATATTCCTGTTTCCCTTGCTGTTGGGTACGGACGTAACGGATGTACCCATTCAAGGAACGCAGAGCAGCATGGCACAATTCTCTTTGTTGTTCCAGTATACCGCTTGTGTAATTTCTTTCGTTACAAGCGATGAATGCACTTAATATCTCCATAATGGAGCCTCGTGCGATGTAATAAAAACGTAGACTGTCCAGATAATGATAACGTCCGTACCCTTCGGCAATATTCAACAGGGCACTTGTTGAAGCACGGCGCAATTGGTCGGCAAGATTGTATTTTTCTTCAGGTGGTAGAAGGTCAACAACCCGGTAGGCTTCTCGAAAAACCTGTAACGCAAGTTTATAACAATCCAAATCCTCAAACCCGCGCAACTCTTTCTCACCCATCACAACCTCCTTGTTTGCCAATCTCCCAATT
>JBAIYF010000592.1:0-3307 GCA_037916115.1 Anaerolineales bacterium | reverse complement strand
AATCATCATGCCCAGTCAGTGTTGTGATCTTGAACGGACTAATTGGATTACTCACATCCCATAGAATGATTGTTTTGTCGAAACTTCCTGAAGCTAGTCGCTTACCATCGGGGCTGAAGGCAACACTGCTAACAGTGTTCTGATGCCCAAAAAAGTATTGTTTAAAACCTGGATGAGAATCCAGCAAGGATAAAAGAACGCTTTCGGTTCGGGAATTTTCCAGCGATTGAAAACCTTCTATGCCAAAGAGAAGTGCAATATCGAAATGGGAATCTTTTTCATTTAATGCAAGTGCCGCTAATTCGCCGGCACGTGCAATTCTTGCGCGTGTATTCGCAACTTCCTCGTTCGCTTGGGCAGTTGAAGCATTGGAAATTGCTATGTTCTCATTTGCTGTGGCGCGCCCTGCCTGTATAAACCCAAATATTGCCAAGACTGTCAGGGCAATGACACCGGCAATAGCAATGCTTGTTGTAATCCTTCTTTGTCTGTCCGTAGCTTTTCTGCTTGTAAATACATACTCACGTTGAAGATCGGTGGGGTGTGGGTCCTTAGAGGTTTTCGTGGCAAGTTGAAATTCGGCATCTTGCAAATCCCTACCGCGCAGCAAAAAACTTTTCTCTTTGTAGTTTCTTTCCCACTCAAGTGCTTTGACCTGCAAGCGACGATGAGTTGCCGCCCACTCATAATCGGTATGGATGGCAGTCAGTAATTTCATTGCCGCAGTATCAAAATCATCGTCCCCAGTGAAGAAGATGTAGTTTAGATGACCAAGTTGAGGCGGAGTATCTTGCCAATTAATATCGCGGACAACGACAGGGATAATCCGCTTGCCGTTTTTGATGGCTGTGTTGATTTCCTGCCCACAAACTTTGGAACTCGCAGAGTCGGGGCTGATCAGAAAGAGGAACGCGTCCGCTTCTTCGATGCCTTTCTCGATCTCAAGCCACCAGTCTACCGTGGGGGGGATGCCTTCCCAGTCCACCCAGAAATCCAAGTCCGATTTTTGCAGTTCGGAGGTGAGGCGTTTTGCAAATTCAATGTCCTTGCGCGAATAGGATATAAATACTTTTGCCACATGAACCTCCTGCCCACATAGGGATGAAAGATAACGATGGGAATATTGTATTGCAATAAACATCTTACGGTGCCGGGAAATAGTTATTTTATCCCGTTGCTGCTTCTCTTGATGTCCGTTGATTTTTTCCAGACATAAAAAGCCCGCATGCGCAGGGTGTAAAAAAGACCGGTGAGAAACCCAGCATATCCCACACTGGAAGCGCCGAACAGGGCGCTCCTGTCTGTTGTCCATTGAACATATTCAACCGTCGTTTTGAAGTATTCGATCGGTAACAAAATCAGGATAAAAGCAGAGAAAATTACAGCGCAAAGCAATACAAAAGCGCAGATTATGAGAAACACAAAAAATACAATATAGATTGGGACTTGCAGCAGGGAAAATAACAACCGTTCTGAAATGAACTCTTCGATTTTCAGGCGCCATACTTTGACATATTTTAGATACAGATCTCTCAAAAAAGTAATGATCGGCAGTGAAGCAAAAAGACCCAGGGACAAGAAAGTGCTGAGGCGAAGAACATTCAAAGAAATCGAGGTGATTCCTTCACTATAGGCGCTCTTTTCCACAAACTCACCTATGATCACTGCACACCCTGCCATACACCAGGTGAGAGTATCAATGAGGCGAATACCTTTCAACTCTTTAAATCGCAAGAACACCAAATGTTTTCCAAATAAAATGACCGCTTCAAAAACGAAGATGCCTGCTGCAATTGAAAGTGAACGCAAAAACGCGGACCGAATTATTGTTTCCGCAAGAATTATCCCAATGGCGCCCGCCAACGCATGAGCCATTGTCCAAAAAAAGAGAAACTGCAATCGTCGCGCCCATTTCACTGGCGCAGAGACATATGCATATCTGGGTCTGCCTTGCTGTGTCTGTTTCGTTATTTGATTTTCCATGCTTATTATTTATCTAATTTTTCCATCCAATGCCAATGGATCATCACCATTGCCAGCGTATCGAGCTTGCAGTATTCCAACAATAGATGCTTCCATTGTTCGCGAAACTCCTGCGGACCATACAACATCGCCTGATACGCCGTGATCGCCCCGGTGCCTTCGTTCACCACGGCTGCCTGCCCGGCGATCTCCAGCGGCGGCAGCGACTTGTGCGGACTGAGCAGCTTGCCATCTTCCAGTTTCACATAGTGGGGATAGCGCTTTCTCAAACCCTCATTGACCTGCCAGACCGCATCCAGCACCTTCTTGATCGAAGTCCTGCCCTTCATCACCGGGTGGAAATAATGCCTGAGAGTCAGGTCGTTCATATCCACCAAGCGACCGTCTGTGATCCAGTCCAGCCAATCAGACAGTTGCATAAATTCGCGGCGCCCGTCCATCTGGGCACGGACCTGCTTGAGGATGTTGTTTTCATGCGTTGCCCACATGTAGACCGTGCCACTGTGTCCAAGATGATTCATCAAGGACTCGGCAAAGGCAAAGTTGGGGTAGGCATCTTCAAGGTTGATCCACTCCGCATGAACTGGTTCGGCACCGGGTTCTGCGATGGTATGGCAACTCCATTGGAACGCCACATTCTCGAACGGGCGCATACCGGCATGATAAGGCACCGCCAAGCCCGAGGTTTCGAAGTCGATGAAGTGCAACGGGTAGGAATGCGAAGAGAGGATGTCGCCCAAGGCGGGGTCTAACCATTCGGTCTGAGACTTGGAATTCCGCATCTGCATTAACTGACGCTGGGCACGTGGACCCATTGAACCGTCTTTCTTCCCGAGAGCGGATTCGGGCAGGTCATACAGGCTGGTCTTGCCTGCCGCGATCAACGCCTGCGCTTCCTTGACCTGGCTGCCATAATACAAGTCCAGGATGTGAGGGTCGGGGTCTGCCAGTTCGCCCCAACATTCGCGGAAGCCGTTCTTGAGTTCGCGTTTATCCACGCGGTACTCGCAATCCTTGCAGGCGAAGGAGATCTGTGCAGGTAATTTGGTGAGCGGGTTGAGGCTCTTGATAAAGGCATCAGCGGCAGCAGAAACTTCGGGGAGCAACTCCCCAACCTCACGGTCCACATTGAGGCGGGTGAGGAAGTGACTGCGGCGCAGCTCGTTCACATCTCCAGTAAATGTGAAGCGGGCGCGCGGATATCCGCTGTCATCTTCGGCGATCTGGTTGAGGGCGAAGAGCGAGTGCAGCTTGTCGATGGCGGTGGTCTTGGTCTTGTCCGGCATCATCAGCTCACAGGTGAGCAGGGCGTGCGGGAAGAGTT
>JBAIYF010000591.1:0-2029 GCA_037916115.1 Anaerolineales bacterium | reverse complement strand
GACGACCCCGGCGGTGACTCCGTCTAGAAAGGCGTGGGCAGATTGGTTTTCGATGAGCCGTTCGAGTTGGTCGTGCCCGAGCATGGTGAAGGCGAAGGCTGGAGCAAACACGCCAAGGGTGATGACCAGTGCGCCAAGCGGACCGCCGCCAAGATAGCCGACAAAGGTCGAGAAGATGATGAGCGGTGCGGGCAATAGACCAGAGAGTGCGAGACCGTCGAGAAATTGCGCGTTGGTCATCCATGCGCCGACTTCGACGGCATCGTGTTGAATGAAGGGGATGGCAGTGTATGCGCCGCCGAACGTCAGCAGACCGGCGCGCAAGCCGGAGAAGAACAAGGCTGGGATGGTGGTGGCGCGAATGGTCGCGGACTCTGTCGGGGCGATGAGTGGGGAGGAAAACGTTACAGCGTAGAAAAAAATCAGAAGGGCTGAAACCGCTCCAAACGTCAGGGCGAGGCGGGGGTTTCCTCTTGCAACGAGGGCGTAGATGAATCCACCGATCAACAACGGGACGAGAAAATTCACATCCGCCAGTTGTGTGAGCGCGGCAAAGATGGCGATGCCCCACAGCCATTTGTTCGTGTGCAGGGCGTGCGAACCGATGCGATGCACCGCGCGGACGATGAGCGCGGCGACGGCGGGCTGCATTCCGAAAAAGACCGATTGAAGGGCGGGGGAGTTGATGCCGTAGGTGACGTAGACCCATGAGAGCGCGAACATCAGCACGAAGCCAGGCAGCATGAAGCCCAGACCGGCGAGGAAGGCGCCACCGCGACCGCGGGCGAGCATGCCGAAGTAGACGCAAAGTTCGTGAGCCTCAGGACCCGGGAGGGCTTGATACACAGCGAGGACACGGTTGAAACGCTGCGGGCTGATCCACTTTTCTTCTTCGACGAGTTCATGGCGGATCATGGCGATCTGCGCAACGGGTCCGCCCCAGGCGAGCAAGCCGAATTTTAGAAAGCGCAGAAAGATGCCAAACAGGGATTGGTGTGGGATGTTGACCGGTTCCATTATTTCACGAAGAAGGACAGGATACTGTTGGGGTCTGACACGCTTTGCAGGGCGGAGAATGGAAGCACCACCACCTGCGGACCAGCGGCATACGGCGCGACTTGATATTCGTCGAAGGTGATGACCAAGCCTTCGTTGGACATGTTCCAGCGGGTGTAATTTTCGGGCAGCGGTTCGGCTCCGGCTGAGAAGCCTTCGAAGGCGATATCGCGTTTGGTGAGTTCGGCTTTGCAATAGTCCGCGATGACTTGCAGGTAGTTCGAGCCGGGTAGGAAGAGTTCATCGAGCGTGAGCGGACGGTCACGGTCGAGGTCGTAGTTGATGGTGATGCTGGTGTGACCCGGGTGCGCTGCGCCGTCGAAGTAGGCATCGATCTCATATTTGATGCTCCAGTAATCGAGTGCCTGCCCGATGACGGTGTATTTCAAACTCAACGAACTGCCCGCTGAAATGGGCTGCACGGGCGCAAGGGTGAGGACAGAATCGCGGAAGGGAATGATCTGTTCTTCGGCGGTCTTTTTGAGCAGGGTGTTGAAGTTGGCAAGGCGGGTCGGGTCTGCGCCTTCGGCGTAGGGAATTTGCGCCGTGATGGAGTAGATGGGGTCTTTGCCTTCTTCGCTGAACGGCTCAGAATTGATAGTGATGACTTCACTGAGTCGCGGTGTGGGTGGGACGGTGGAAACATCGGGCGTGGCTGCGGCAGGTTCGCCCGTTTGCATGGGCAGGTTGCAGGCAAGCGTGGCGAGGAGGAGTACAAGTGCAAACGGAATGAGTCTGTGTTTCATTTTTTTCCTTTGGATATAGGACGATGGACCATGGTCAGTCGTCCATCGTCCGCGGTCGGTTTTCGATGGGATTGTATCGTGAAAGTTACCCGCAAGTTAATCAAGTAAAATCAGCCCCGTATGAAGGAATACATCTACTCCCGCAATGCCGTCCATGAAGCCTTGCTCGCCAAACGCAGGCAGATATTTTCGATTGAAATTGCCGAAGGGGCGCAGGAAAAAGGCAC
>JBAIYF010000590.1:0-3059 GCA_037916115.1 Anaerolineales bacterium | reverse complement strand
CTTCAAGTTCAGCCTGTGCCTTTTTGCCTTCCTCGGCAATGCGCTGGGCTTCTGCGAGTTGTTTCTGAAGCGCAGCCTTCTCAGCCGCGGCTTTTTCTTCAAGTTGTTTGAGTTCTTCGCTCATGATATTCTCCTCGGGCTCATCACCCTGATTATTTGATTTGGATTCAAGTAGAGCCTGGTTCACGAATGAAGGCTCAGTCACAAGGTCAAAGCCGTTCAGTTTCAACCACTGCACGTCCTCGATCTTTTCCTTGCCTTCTTTTACGATCTTCGATTCACCATAGCCCCGTAAAGAAACGCCCGGTTTCACGCCGCCTTCCATAAGTGCCAGGATGTCCCTGCCCTTGCTCGTCTCAAGGATGCGCCCGCCAAGAGATACAGACCTGCCGTCAAATGAGATCTCATCCCATTTCACAACGGTCTCAAGCAAATTTGGACGCCCGGACTTATCGGAAGGATGTTCCGCTTCGCCAAGCATTTCAATAACACGACCCTGCCCCGCACTCTCATGCAAATGACTGCGGACTTCCTCCACAGCCTTTGCAACCACATCGGCGGGATAACGGCGACCATTGCCATTGATCACACCGGCAACGATCGCATCATTCACACGAATACGGCGCGGCGCACCATCCACCGCTTCCGTCAATTCAATAGTTCCAGCACGTTCTTCAAAGCGTTTCTGATTGTTTTTCATAATTGCATCTCCTTAGACCTTCAACCTGATACCTGATACCTGACACCGATCTCAAACAAACAACTCTTCCGCGCTCACCACCACCGGCGTGCTCACAGCGAGCTTATGACTGCCCACCGCGCCCACAGCGATCATGTGATTCCCGCCGCTCACCGTATCGATCTCATCATCGTGCTTCACATCCGGGAACCCGCTCGCCGTGCGGATGAACGACCGATTCCACGGACCGCGCACCAGCTTCACCTTGCCATTCCGCGCCCGAATTGCCCACGGACGCGCCCCCTCCACCTTGTCACTCCACGGCAGCTTCACCCCGCCCAAAGCCACACTTGCCAAACGCGGGTCTTTCAAAAAGTCGCGCACCACCAAACTCTGAAAGCCATGTTCTTCAAAGCCCCAGATCGTGCCGCGCTCGCCATCGCTCAACATCCATGCCGCAAGGTTCTTCAAAAAAACCTCCAGCTTGCGTTCTTTGTACAGATCGCGCACCAGCAAATTACCGTCCGCATCCAGCGCCACCGGAGCCACCGCATTGAAGTCACTCGTCTCAGTCTTGCCCAAAGCCAGGTCAATGTACGCGTACCATTGCAAACCCGCAGGGGCACGCTCCACGATCTCAAAATCGCCGTCCGCGAACAACTCACCCTGCTCCAGCCGCGGCATCTGCTGAAACTGCGCCGCCGCCTCATAATCCAACACGTTGGCATGTTTCTTCTTCACCGTTGCCAACGGATATTTTTCATTCCAGATCACTTCCCCCGGCTTGCGCCCAAGCTGGTCTTCATACGGAATAAAGACCCCGCGCATCAAATTTTCTTTGAACTGCTCTTCCGTCTTTGGGTATTCCTCTTCACCCAAAGCGATCTCCGGCAGCATCACCACCGTCCACTGATCCGCCTCCGGGTCATCGCTCACCATCTGCTGCAACAACTGCCCGGCAAGATCGTCCGGGTCCCAACGCGTGTGGGTGATGATCACCGCGCCGCCGTCTTCCAAACGCGTGTACGCCTCAGAGCGATACCAGGTCATCACATCGCGCCGATAACTTTCAGACTTCGCCTCTTTACGACCCTTGAACGGATCGTTGATATTGAGCAGGTGCGCACCGAAACCGACGATACCGCCGCCCACACCCGCAGCCTTCACACCGCCTCGATGCGGTTCCGCCAATCGCCAGTTCCCGCGTGAAGCGCGTTCTTCGCTCAACTCCACGGGCAATTCCATGGTCGAATTCCGACCGAACACCGCCGCATATTCTTTGCTGGTCACATAATTGCGCACGATCAGCGAATCTTCTTCCGCCAGTTCCGCGCCATACGAAGCCAGAATAATGCGGCAATCGGGCATCCTGCCCAAAAGCCATGCCGGGAAGAACTGCGAAACCTGAATGCTCTTGCCATAGCGCGGCGGCTCAAAGATCATCAAACGCCCGATGCCTTCCTTGCCGCCTGTCTCGATGTACCGCGCCACCTGTTCCAAATAACCAGCCACAAGCACATGATGCTTTACCGGCTTGTACCAACGCGGCGCCATATACGTCGAAAAATCGATCAAGCTCTCCTGAGCCAGTTTGCGATCGACTTCCTCAAGCAGTGCAAGCTCAGCCCGGCTCTTTGCCATCTTCTTCCTCTTCGAACTGCTCAAGTTCCTGCTGGTCCTTGATGTTCTTCAAAAGAGTCGCGCGCATCGACCGCAATTCAGCAACCGATTTACCCTTCAGGTCATCATCGCTGAACCCGTTCTGCTTCAAGAACGCTTCCAGCTTGCTGGTCTTCACCAGGTCGCCGGTCATGGTCAGATACATATCGGCATACTTCGCGTTCTTGTAATCGCGCTGCTTCGCCATGTACTTCACCGTGTTCAACACATCGGCGCGGTCTTCCAAAAACTCCTGGCTCTGCAAACTGCCGATCATCGTATCGATCTGCTCATAGTTCTTGCGCCACTTGTAGATCTGCCGTGCCGAGGTCAAGCCCAGGTATTCCGTCGCCAGCTCATGCAAGGTGCGCGGCACCCGCACTTCCTTCGGCACCGAAGACCAGGCAACATACACCGCGATCTTCCACGGGATATGCTCCTCGATCAACCGCATAAACGTCTCAGCCCAGCTTGGCAGATCATCCCCATCCAGCTTGTCTTTCAAAGCCAAACGCGCCGCCATCTCACGCTTCTGGATTTCTGCGTAAGACAACGGCTCACCCTCGTTTGCCCCTTCAGCGTCTTGCACATCACTGGCAAACAATTCGAGCTGCTTTTGAGTAACAGGTCTGATCGTTCCAAATTCTTCGGGCATTTCAAATGTTCCTGTTTCGTTTGCGCGCCGGTGGGAAATGTTCGATCAACCGATCCATCACAACGG
>JBAIYF010000589.1:0-3333 GCA_037916115.1 Anaerolineales bacterium | reverse complement strand
TTACAACCTGTACATGATGGACCCGGGTATGTTCGGGCTATAAGTTTTGCCATGTTCACCTTGAGCCGCACCAACTCCGAAAATCCAGACTTCGTTCAACTTGTCCGCCTGTTGGACGCCGACCTAGCCAAAAGGAACGGCGAGGAAAACTCCTTTTATGCCCAATTCAACAAGATTGCAGCGATCAAACATGTAATTGTGGCTTATATGGACGGTCAACCTGTTGGTTGCGGCGCAATCAAGGAATTCGAAGCAGATGCAATGGAAGTCAAGCGCATGTACACGCACCCCGAAGTCCGCGGAAAAGGACTAGCCAGCCGAGTTCTTGCTGAACTCGAAGCTTGGGCAGCTGAGATGGGATATAAAAAGTGCGTCCTTGAAACGGGAAAGAAACAGCCGGAGGCGATCCGGCTGTATGAAAAGAATGGGTATGTGCGTATTCCCAACTACGGTCAATACCAAGGGGTGGAAAACAGCGTTTGTTTTGAAAAGATATTGGAACCTTAGCCCCAAAGATCCTTCGCTACATCCTCCAACCCCAGTTCCTGCAATTTCTGTTTTGTGGGTTTTCCCGTTATCTGGTCCCAGCCACGCACTTCATAGTAAGCAAAAAGCATACCTTCAATATCAGGCGAGAATCCTTCCGCGCCGCCTTCCTTGAATGGTTCAAGCAGTGCCTTGGGCAATGTATCGTTTTTTGCGGTCAATCCCATGCGAATATTAATAGCACGTTTCAAGTTCCATGCTCGCTCGCCGGAACGCATCAGGTCATCCAGCGTCCAGGACAAGCCACAGGCTGCATTGATCAATTCAACCTTTTCATGCGGGTCGACGTTCGCAAAGATACAGTCCACAATGGCATTGGAAACCGTGCGCCAATTTTGATGCTTCGCCACATTGGCGGCTTTTTCAGCCTGTGCGTGGCGCGAAAAGAACTCAATTCCAAGTTCCTCATACGTATGCCCCCAATCCACGAAAAAGTAATCGGACTGGTTATGGCACGCGCCGCGCGGACTGGTAGCATAAGAGATCGCCATGCCAGAAACCCCGCGAGGGTCATGATAGGCAACCTCCAACCCATTGACCTGAACCGCTTCCTCTTCCACGCCGAAGTGGGCAGCAAAACGCCTTGAGCCTTGAGCCAACAGATCGCCAATCCCTTCGCGCGAACCGATCAGCCGCACCAATTGTTCAATGGCATCCACATCGCCCCATTTCAGTTCAATACCGCCGGTATGTTCTGTTGTAACGATCCCTTTTTCATACAAATGGAAAGCCAGACCGATCGTATTGCTGCAAGAGATCGTATCCATTCCATAACGGTCACACAAGTCTCCAAGGTCAACGATGGCTTCCAGGTTGGTGTTTAGCAAATTCGCGCCAAAGCCCACCATGGTTTCATGTTCGGGTCCCTTGCGTTTGAATTTATCCGTGGGTAGTTTCACCACACGTCCGCAGGCAATGACGCAGCCCTGACATGCACTGCGCCCCACAAGGATCGTCTCAGACATTTTCGCCCCGGATATCTCATCCACTTCAGGGAACGAGCCGCGGGTGTAATACTTAACAGGCATCGCGCCAAGATATTCCGCATAATTGGCGGCGCCCGCCGTTCCCACCTCGCGCGTCACCTTGGCTTCATTGTCATCACGCAGTTTTCGGTTGGCTTCAGAACGAAGCACTTTATATTTCGGAAAATCATGAATGGGAATCTCGTTCTCGCCGTAGACTGCCACCGCCTTGAGATTCTTCGACCCCATCACCGCCCCCATGCCGGTGCGCCCTGCCATGCGTCCATGATCGCACATGATGGAAGCAAAAAGGGTTTGTTTCTCGCCTGCCGGTCCGATCACACAGACACGGGATGACTTGACGCCAACTTCCTCTTTGACCATATCCTGCGTTGTATAAGTGTTCTGCCCCCACAAATGCGCTGCACTCCGGACCTCGACCTGTTTGTCATGGATCCAAAGATATACCGGCTCTGAAGCCTTGCCCGTAATCCATAGTCCGTCATATCCGGCGGCACGCAATTCGGGACCCCAAAAGCCTCCAATGTTGGATTCTGCCCATAGACCAGTGGCAGGACTTTTACCACAGATCACGAAGCGCCCGGTCGTCGGCCCGGATGTCCCAGTCATGGGTCCGGTCAAAAAAAGCAGGGGAGCCTCGGGTGTAAGCGCATCCAATTCGGGGGTGAGATGCTGATAAAGAATCCGCGCGGCAAGAGATGCCCCGCCAAGCAGATTCTTTACCCACTCTTCAGGGATGGAATATTCTTCGGCTCTGCCGGTGGAAAGGTCGAACTTCAAAATGGGTTGCATAGGAAACTACAGAATATCCCCGGTGGATTCCTGCACCACACGCACAAAATCCAGCACGGTTGGCACATTACGCATCATATAGCCCATGCTGCCTTTGACCTTTAACTTGGAAGTCATCATGGCGGTCATGGGATTCAACTTGCCTGTCAACACTGCGGTGATATCTGTGTAAGTGGCTGTCAGGGTGAATACCGGGTTCGGGTAAGTTTCAGGGTTGGGGTTGTACTCCACCTTTCGACATTTACCATGCCAAAGATCAATATAGAATATAAGAGGTTCTTTGAGATTTCCCGCAGGCTGGATCATAAAAAGCAGATCGCCCTCCCAATTTTTTGCGATTTCTGCATAATGTGCATCTGCATTAATTCTTTCATGCAGTTCGTTCAACCAAGCTTCGCTTGGGAAAATGGATGCCATTTGATTCTCCTTGTTTTGTTTGGATGGGCTATTTTACCATTATGGAATTTTCATCGAATATCCTTGCACAATTGATAAAAATAGTCTATCCTTAACCAATGAAATGATCTTCATTTCATGGCAGCGAATTGCTGCCCCATACTCAATTTCTCTCGGAGGAGAAACATGAAAAAATTCTTAACCCTTGCCAGTCTGCTCGTCCTGGCATCCCTTGTACTCGCCGCATGCGGCGGCAGCAGCGATACACCCGAATTCAACTCATTGGAAGATCTTTCGGGATATGCACTCTGCGCCGGAACGGCAACAACTTATGAAACCTGGTTGAACGGCGGCGATCTCGGTCTTCCCGCTTCATCGATCTATGCAAATGCGCCAGAAGGCATCACCGTGGTGACGCTTGAAACCGATCAGGAATGTGCGCAGGCATTGGTTGCTGGTCGTGAAGATTTTGTTGGTTATGTGACCTCTGAAACCGTTGTGGATGCGAATATTGCCGCTGGCCTGCCTGTCAAGAAGTTGGGCGACCCGATCTACTCTGAAGATTTGGCAGCTGCTTTTGATAAATCCTCCAGCCTCGATACCGCCTCCCTGC
>JBAIYF010000588.1:0-8135 GCA_037916115.1 Anaerolineales bacterium | reverse complement strand
CGTCTGACCCCGATACCAGCCGCATCTGGTGGAGCAATGTGGGTGTGAACCAAAACCTCGCCCATGCCGTCCACCCCGATCCCATTAGCGGAGTCCATTGCTGGCTGCAAAAAGTATTCAGCATCCGCAAGGCAGAACCTGGCGAAAAAGCAGGCGACCTGTTCGTGGATACAAATAAATCAATGGAAATCTATCGCAAGTGGCTGGCGATGACCCGTCCCGCAAACAAGGTCAGCCCCGATGGCAATCGCCGCCCCATGTGGCTGGCACGTCCGCTCAAACCGACGAAAGAAGCCTATAAATTGCCAAAATAGTTAGTAGCGCGAGATACTATCTCGCGCTACTAAAACGTAACGAAAGCAGTACGAAGCAATCTCCGCTGCGGGTGTAGACTCGCTTGCAGCGTAAGAAAAAATTCAGAAAATAGAATCCGCTTTCGGGTAAGAGGGAAGCGGCGCTGAGCGCCAGCCGAAGCGTTTATCCAGAAAGAAAATCTAATGGCAGCCAAAAAAAACACAAAAACAAAATCCAAGCCTGTGCAGGAAGAACCCCCCGAAGAGGCAGTGTGGACGTATCGCGGATACAAACTCAAGTCGGGCGAGTTCGTTACGGCGATGGTGCATTTTTTTCGCGCTGAGGTGCAACGGGCAAATGTTTGGCGGCAACGTTTGGATACGACGACCAACTGGGCGGTGGTTGCAACGGGGGCAACACTCTCGATCGCGTTCGGTCAGGCGAGTGTGCATCATTCGGTGATCTTGTTGAATACGTTGTTGGTGTTATGGTTCCTTTTTATTGAAGCAAGGCGTTATCGTTATTACGAGTTGTGGAGTTATCGGGTGCGTTTGATGGAAACGGATTTTTACGCTGCCATGCTTGTGCCGCCGTTTCATCCTTCACCCGAATGGGCGGAAAACCTCGCAGAGAATCTGCTTACGCCGAGCTTCCCAATCTCTATGTGGGAAGCATTCGGCAGGCGTTTGCGCCGAAATTATTATTGGATCTTTTTGATCCTACTGGCTTCGTGGGTGGCAAAGATCTGGCTCTTTCCACAGGCACCAAAAGATATCTCCGAATTCGTCGCGCGCGGCTCAGTGGGACCCGTTCCCGGTGAGATCATGATCGGGCTCGGGGTCTTGTTCTATCTTTTTCTTGCAGTGTTCGCAGTTGCAACGATCAACATGACGCGCGCCACAGGGGAGATTCTCCCTCGCTTTGGTGAAGAAAGCGCACCCGCCGCACAATCCATGGAAGGTAAACATACCGGCTTGCGCGCCCTGCTCGTGCCGCGTCGTAGAAGAAGACAATTGCTCGCGCTCATCATCACGGACAAAAGCATTGAAGTATCCAATCGTATTCTTACCGATCTGAAACGCGGTGTAACCGCCATGCAAGGCAAGGGCATGTACACTGGTAAAGATCGTTCCATTCTCATGTGCGCACTCACCATCACCGAAGTACATAACCTCAAATCTGCAGTTGCCAAAGAAGACCCCAAAGCCGTGGTCATTGTTTCGCCTGCCCAGGAGATCCTTGGCGGCGGCTTCGCCCCGTTGGAAGAAAAATGAATCTCGAAGAGATCCTGCTTGAGAGTTCGCAGCGTCACCGGCATCTTTGTCCGCGCCAGGTTCTTGGTGCGCGCATGTCACTTTATGCGGCGGCACTTCTTGGCTTGGAACTTCCCCGTGAAGATAAGAGGCTGTTCGTGACTTCCGAAACAGACGGCTGCAGCTTGGACGGGATCATCGCCGCCACACATTGCCGCGCGGGCAGCCGCACGCTTCGTGTTCTGGACCTTGGAAAGGTTGCCGCCACCTTTACCGATACCCACACTGAAACTTCGCTCCGCATCGCACCCCGCATCGAAGCGCGGGCCATTGCCTGGGATTTCGCCCCACAGGCACATAACCGCTGGGAAGCCATGCTGCTGGGCTATCAGTCTATGCCTGCGGATGAATTGTTCTCGGTACAGACCGTTCAATTAACCTCGTCGCTTGCAGAGATCATCAGCAAACCCGGTGCAAAAGCGGCGTGCGAGTTTTGCGGCGAAGAGATCATCAACGGACGTGAGATTGTCCGGCACAATACCGTCCTTTGCCGCACCTGTGCAGGCGAGCGGTACTATCAAGCCGCCATGCAAGCGGACTGCATGAAGTAAGCACACGTTTCTGTGCATAAAAATGCCGTAAAATATCCGGTATCAAAGACACATCCCAATCAAAGGAATGAATATGTCACAGACCGGTTCACCCACCTACAAATCCCTCGATGAAGCGCTTGCCGCCATTCGTGGATTGAAAGATGATCCGCTTGCAGATGCAGGGACGAACATCGTCATCAGCCGCGGCAACCCAAATGCTAAGTTATTGCTTATTGGTGAAGCGCCAGGTCCGCAGGAAAATATCAAAGGAAAGCCGTTCGTAGGTCCTGCCGGGCAGTTACTGGATAAGATCCTGCAATCAGCAGAATTTGACCCCGAAGCCGATGTGTACATTACAAATTCCGTTTTCCGCATGCCTCCAGGCGATGCTGGAAAATCCTTCCGCAAACCGAATGACAAAGAAATAGAATTCTACCGTCCGTTCGTATTTGAGATCATCCGCCTGATCGACCCGCTCGTTATCCTGTTGACCGGTAATGTGGCTTGCCAGTCTGTGCTGCAAAAAACGGGCATCACCTCTCTGCGCGGCAAATGGACCGAACTGGACGGGCGCTGGCTCATGCCCATTTTCCATCCTTCGTATTTGCTTCGTAATCAATCTCGTGAACCTGGCTCACCCAAATCGCTCATGTGGGAAGATATCCGTGAGGTGCGCCGCAAGTACGATGAACTGTCCAGGCAGTGATTCTAGTGCGCCAATGGACGGGGCGAAACAGGAAATTTTCAACGGGTATAATAAGGCATCCCTTTATTTCTGATCCCCAAAAATGACCCACTTTCGAAACGAAAGACCAACGATCGGCGTGCTGGCTGGGTGGCAGTTTTATCGCACTGCCACAAACCTCAGTTACCTTGCCCCGGTGTTCCGCGGAATCAGCAGGGCCGCGCAGGATTTAGGCTGTAACCTGTTGCTTGGCTGCGGTATTGGTCCCTCTGCCAGCCCAGCCGATCCTATGCGCCCGGCATGGCCCGTTCCGCTGCCTGAGTCAGATTTTGTCCCAGTCGGTCCATGGAACACAGATGGCATCATTATTGCCAACCCTCTACGGTCGCAGGCGCGGTCTGCCTATGTACAGGGGTTGATCGCCCAAGGGCATCCCATTCTATTTGTTGGTTCTGGTGAAGAGGGCGCAACATTGGTTGCCGATAATAGTGGGGGAATCCGTGAAGCCCTGGCACATTTGGTAAAGCATGGACACCAGCAGATCGCATTCATTGCCGGGACCCGTGAAGATATGAACGGCGACTCGGGGGAACGATTACGCGCCTACAAAGAGGCGCTGCACATGCATCACTTGGCGCTGGATGAGCGTTTGATCGCATATGGGAATCATGTTTACAGCGGCGGAGAACAAGCCATGCAAGTGATTCTGAAAACGGGCGCTCCATTCACCGCTGTCCTTGCCAGTAACGATGAATCGGCGCTTGGTGCGATCAAAGCGCTGACAGATGCAGGGCGGAATGTCCCGGGCGATGTGGCGGTCATTGGGTTCGATAACCGTCTTGAAGGGGCGATCCACAAACCAAGTTTGAGCAGCATCCACGTTCCTTTATTCAATATGGGGTATCACGCTTTGGATGCCATGCTTCAGCATCTCACCAGTGGAGAGCCGCTTCAACGGCTGTCAAAAATCGAAACCCGTCTGATCGCCAGAGACTCTTGCGGGTGTATATCCGTCTGGCAGATGCACCTTGATAAAGACGCAGTTGGAATGACAAACCTGCCTGCAACGCTGGCAGTCAGTGTATTAAGTCAGGCGCACAGCCTTACCGAAGAACAGATCCGTTCGTTTTGCGGACAGCTGGTGAACGATTTTTCAAAATCAATCAGCAGAAATGATGCCCGCATATTCAAAGCGGCACTCACATCCATCCTTGAGCAGACTGCCGCAGTAGGGGATGACGCCCACATCTGGCAGGATGCGATTACCTTGTTGGGTCAGCAGGAATGGCAGGGGGTATCAAAAGAAACCTTGCAAACCATTCTGGATGAAGCCCGTCTTTTGATCAGTGAACAAATGCAGTTTCAGCACCGTCAATCCATGCTGGATGAACGCTGGTCTTCCAGCCGGTTAAGCCTGCTCACCGCCCGCCTGCTTACCGCTCTGGATGAAGAACAGATATTGGAGATCCTTGCCGGGCACTTAAAAGATCTGGATATCAATCAGGCTTTTCTGGTGAAATACGAAGCAGATGGCGAAGATCGCTTTGCCCTTAGTTCCCTGCGGGATGTGCGTTCGAATAGGGTGTTGGTAGAACGTTTTGAAACCCGGTCATTCCCTCCAAAGGGTGTTTTTGGAGATGCAGAACCCTTTACATTGACGCTGATTCCCCTGGTTGACCAATCGGGTCAGTTGGGCTTCATGGCATTTGGAACGGAACATTTTGACCTGTATGGCACCATCGTTCAGCAGTTGGGAAGTGCTTTGAATACGGCTCGTCTGTACCGTGAGGCAACAGAAGGGCGCCGTCTGGCAGAGGAAGCCAACCGGATAAAAAGCCGCTTCCTTTCCACCATCAGCCATGAGCTGCGCAGCCCGGTGGGGTTGATCATTGGTTTGAGTGAGATCCTTCTGCAGGAAAATGAGGATGGTTCGTTTCTGCCGGAAGAGGCATACAGAGACGTAGAACGCATTCAGGCTCACGCCCGCCATCTGGGCGGTTTGATCGGCGATGTGCTCGACCTGGCAACCAGTGACGCCGGGCAGTTGCGCCTTAATATGGAAAGACTCGACCTGAGCGATGCTCTGCGGCTGGTTGCTGAAAGCGGCGCACAACTGGCAGCCGATAAGGGTCTATTGTGGAGTGCGGAACTGCCTGAAAGAGGTCCGTGGGTGATCGGTGATAGAACCCGCCTACGCCAGGTGGCATTAAATTTTATTACCAATGCGCTTAAGTTCACATCAGCAGGCGGGGTGGAATTGAAAATTGAGGTTGAGGGCAATACTGTCAGATTCTCCGTGCGGGATACCGGGCTGGGCATTCCGTTGGAGGAACAGTCATCCATCTTTAGTGAGTTTCACCGTTCAGAAAGAAGCATTGCCTATGGAATTTCCGGTCTGGGGCTGGGCTTGTCTATTTGCAAGCGGCTGATCGAACTTCACGGTGGTTCGCTGGGATTCTCCTCTTCAGGCGTAGAAGGTGAAGGATCTTGTTTTTACTTTACCTTGCCGCTTGTGGATGGTTCCATACATGAGCTGCACGGCTCTGAACGCCCCGCATCAAACCACCAACTTGTGCTGGTTCTCTCCGAACGGGAGGAACTTCCTGTGGAATTGCGCAAAAAACTCGAAGCACATGGGGTAGATCTGCTTATTGCCCATTTTGGAAATTGGCGTTCGTCATTTGCAGTCCGGCAGCCGGACCTGATTCTGTTGGATGAAGATTCAGGCAGAGCAAAAAGCTGGCAGATGTTGCAAGAATTAAAGTCAGATGCGGCGGCGCGTAAACTGCCTGTGTACTTCTACACGTCCTCTTCAAAAGGTGAGGCGATATTGCAGATCGACTATCTGACCAAACCGGTCGAGGTGGTGGAACTGAACGAGTTGCTGGACCAGCATTGGGCGGGGGATGATCCGCAAAATCCCGCCCGCTCGTTCCTGCTGGTGGATGATGATATCCATATGCTCGATGTGCAGTCGCGGATCATTCAATCCCAGTCTTCGACAAATCGAATACTACAGGCGCGCAACGGGCGTGAGGCGCTTGACGTATTGCAGCGCGAACGTGTCGATCTAATCCTGCTAGACCTTCAAATGCCTGAAATGGATGGTTTTGAATTCCTTGAAGCCATGCGGGAGGATGAACGCTTCCGTGCCATTCCGGTGATCGTGGTGACTGGCAAGTTGCTGACCGAAGCGGATATGGAGCGCCTCAACCGTGGGGTGGCTGTGGTGCTGGAAAAGGGGCTTTTTGCTCCCGAAGAGACGTTGGAGCACATCACCTCTGCCCTCGAGCGCAAGCGCAAGTTGAATCGTGATACGCAGCGTCTTGTCCGCATGGCAATGGCATACATGCACGAACATTTTGCCGAGCCGATCTCACGCAGCGATATTGCCCAATATGTGAACATCGCTGAAGATTACCTGACCTTTTGCTTCCGTCAGGAGTTGAGTGTAACCCCTGTCAAATATTTGCAAAGGTATCGTGTCAATCAGGCGAAACAACTATTAAAAAATACGGACAAAACAATAACAGACATTGCCTTGAGTGTTGGCTTTTCAGATAGTGGCTACTTCAGCCGTATCTTTCACCGCGAAGTTGGGATTTCCCCTGAAAATTTTCGAAATACATAATCATAGTTGTTTATGAAACGCCATCTTTGTGGATGGCGTTTTTGCCTGCCTATGAATCGTCCATGTGCTTCACGTTTTTATCCTATTTTCATCCTTCTGGGATGGCTAAAATCAAACCAACAAACTTGTAAGAGCATTCATGGTACCCCATGAGTGTACAAGGAGGCGCTTTCACGATCGGAGTAACTCAAACTGCTCGTCACCCCTGAATGACCCGTAAGGGAAAGTTCTGAAAACAACCCAAGGAGAAAATCAAATGACCAAGAAATTGCACCTTATATTAAGCCTCTTCATTTTGGCTTCTGTGCTTCTTGCCGCCTGTGGCGGTGGAGCCGCCCCCGCTGAAGAAGCTGCTGCCACTGAAGAAGCAACTGGTGGCGAAACCGCTGCGACTGAAGCCCCCGCGACCGAAGCCGCTTCAAGCGAACCTGTAACCCTGCGTGTGCTTGTTCACCAGAACCCGCCCATGGTTGCCTTCATGGAAGAGTTCAACCAGAAATTTAGTGAAAAGTATCCCAACATCACCATTGATATGTCTGTTGTGAACGCCAACGAACTGGCGACCGTCACCCAGACCCGCCTCACCGCCAACGATGTGGATGTGGTGGATATGTTCGGCTTTTCCAATGCTGCTCAGCCCTACATGAGCCAGGTTGATGCCCCCAACTGGCAGCAGTTGATCGATGCCGGTCTGCTTATGGATATCAGTGACCAGCCCTTCATCCAGAACTATGATGAATCTGCTATCACTGACGCCGGCACCTACAACGGCAAGGTCTATCAGATCAACCTTGGTCGCGTCTCCTATAGCGGTATCTACTACAACAAAGACCTGTTCGCTGCCAACAATGTTGCTGTTCCCACCACCTGGAGCGAATTGGTTGCTGCTTGTGAAACCTTCAAGGCTGCTGGCATTCCCTGCATGACCACCGGTGGTAAAGACGGCTGGCCCATCTTCGTGGGTGCCTATGGCTTGATCGGCTCGATCTACCCCGATCAGGAAGCGCTCGTGGAAGGTCTGTGGACCGGCACCATCAAGTGGAATGATGAAAAATCCCTTGAAATGTGGAACAAGATGAAGGTCTACGCTCAGGATATGCTCGAAGAAGGCGCCAGTGGTATTGCTGCGGATGCAGCCCCCGGTCGCTTTGCCTCTGGCGAAGTCGCCATGTTCACCGGCGGTACCTGGTACGGCCCGGCGATCGACGCTGCAGAACCCGCCTTCGAATGGGGCTACATCCCCTTCCCCGGCAGTGACAATCCTGAAGACAACAAGTATCTGTTCGGCAAGTACGATCAGGGCTGGGTTGTTGCGGCAAACACCCCCAACAAAGACGCCTCTATGCTGTACCTGACCGAGTTCTCTGACCCCGCCAACTATCAGGCGTTCGTGGATGCCACCGGCTTCATCCCCACCCAGTCCACTGCGAAACTGAGCACAGGCATCGGCTCTGAAGTGGCACCGTACCTCGCCAACTTCCGCGTGGGTTACGAACAGTACTGGATCGCACCCAAGGGTGCTGGTCAGTTCGCCAACCCGTGGGCTTCCTACTTCGCCCCGTTCGGCACGGATGACGACCCTCAGGCTCTCGCCGACAAGGTTCAAGCTGATCTCCAAGCCGGTCTTGACGCAGTAAAATAAGTTTATTCTTCTCTTTGTGGGCTTCCCGATCTTGATC
>JBAIYF010000587.1:0-5495 GCA_037916115.1 Anaerolineales bacterium | reverse complement strand
ACTGGCTCGACCATAAATGCCCACCCGGCGCTTGCGTAACCGGCGTTTGGACTTCCGTTAGCTTGGATATTTGATTGATGATGAGCGAAACGAACAGCACTGCGAAGAACGTCACCACCGTGAACATGAGCGGACGAGTCCGTGCCCAATGCTTCAGTGAGATGATGCTCTCTTCCCATTTCCATTTCATGCGCAGACGCAGATCAAAGAAGCGCGGAGAAGGCGAGCCGGAATTGGCTAAACGCCGCAAGCCTTCGCCCAGTAAATTGAATCCCAGCACGGTGAGGAAGACGAAAGTCCCTGAGGCAAATAACTTCCACGGGCTGACGTAAATATCCTCGTTCACGCCTGAGAGCAGTTGACCGAGTTCTGGCATGCCGCGCAGGCGGGTGGCGGTGGTATCGCTGATCCATACCCACACTTCGCCGCCCACGTAATAGCCGAGGAAACCCAAACCGGCTGTAAGCAAAATGGTGGCGCTGATCTCGTACGCAAGCAGCATCCACACAAAAGGAATTACCAGCCGCAAAATATGACTGAATACGATCGCCCAACTGCCTTGTCCCAATGCACGGCTGGCTTCCACAAATGGCTGCTCACGTGCCAACCGTGTCTGTTCGCGCACAAGGCGCGCGGAATCTGCCCAGCCGGTGAGCGAAAGCCCGAGCACGAAGCCCCACGGCTGCCAGTAATCCCCGGTCAACGCCACGACTGCCAGCGCCACGAAAAGGGTCGGTATTGAAAGCGCAGCGCTGATGAGGTTGTTCAGGAAATTACCGAAGCGATTGTTGTTCCAGCCTGCCAGCAGACCGATCACTGTTCCAAGGAAGAGACGCAGTAAGGCTACGTAGCCGGTGAGGATGAGCGTGGGGCGCAATGCCCAAAGCACCTGACTAAGTACATCACGCCCAAGACCATCGGTGCCGAGTGGATAATCGGGATAGGTGAATGGCGGGAAGGGTGCAGAGATCCACACATCACCCACTTGCATGACACGGACTTCTTCCAAGGGGTTGTGCGGCGCAAAGCTGGGTCCGGCAAAGGCTAGGGCGAGGGAAAAGGTTACGATGAGCAGACCCAAGCCCAATGGAAAGTTGAGGCGGGTTTTACTTCGCATCGTTGCCTCCCTGTGGCTGTATCCGCAGGCGCGGGTCTGAGGCGTAGGTGAAAATTCCTGCCAGTGTGTTCGAGAGGATCAGCAGCGCTCCAAGTGCGGTGACGACGGTCGCGACGGTGGGCGCATGTAAATAGGAAGAGGGTAGGACGCCGCTGGCGATGGTGACGGTGGCGGGCGGTTTGATGGAGAGTGCCAATTGCCTGCCCAAGCCGGGCCAGCCGAACAGCCATTCCACCAGGATCAACTCGCCGATCATCAGGCTTATTGATGAAGCGATGACCTGCGCAAGCGGGACGTATATGTTTCGGAGCGCGGTCTTGGTCTTGACCAGCCGCCACGAGTGACCCAAGCCGCGCGCCACAGTGACATAGGTGCGGTTGAATTCATCGGTCAGCAGCGAGGCGGTCATCTGTGCGATCTGAAAGGTCGGGCGAAAGGCGAGTGCAATGACCGGAAAGACTAGGTGTTTGTCCCAGCCGAAGCCGCCCAATGGAAAAGGCAGGTCGCCCGAATTTGAAGGGGAAAAGAAGAGATATGCCACCGAGAGTGTGATCAACACCGCGCCGACGTAGAAACCCGGCATTGCCAAACTCATGGTTGAAAGGGGAATCAGCCAGCGGCGTACACGCGGCGGGTCGGTTTTTGCTGCTTGCATACCAAGAAGCAGACCCAAAACAAGGCTTACCGCTAAAGCAAGGCTAAACAAGCCAAAACTGGCTTGTGCGGCGGGTATGACCACATCCATCACGGTCAGCCCGGCGGCAGTGGGTACGGGCGGCGGTTCGCCTTTGAGGAAGGCGTTCACATATTCTGCATAGAGTGGAAAGACCGGCAGGATTTCCTCCTGCCGGGCAAAGATCGGGTTATTTTCTAATTGTGCATAACGCCCGTAATGGGCATATGTGAAGGCGGCAAAATTCACCCCTGCCAGTAAGATCAGCATTCCCAAAAGCCGCCGAACAATATAAGAAAACATGACCTGCTTCGTGTCTCCTCAGAATAATATGAATGTGAAGAAGATAATAACATGACTCCCCACCAACCAAACCCTACCCGCGGACTGTTTCCATGTGCGGGTGATATAATTTTCAAAATTCAAATCAGAGGTAGCAAATGATAGACCCCGTGCTGTTTAGTTTTAAATTTTTCAACCTGCCTATCGAGTTGACATGGTATGGTTTGATCGTAATGACCGGTGTGCTGGTTGGCGGCTGGTTCGCTGAGCGCGAAGTGCGCCGCCGCGGCGAAAATGGTGAAGTACTGTTGGACGCCATGGTGTGGGCGGTCGTCGCAGGTATTATCGGTGCGCGCCTGTGGTATGTGATGAACGCCATCATCGGCGGCAACCGTATTTACATTGAAGACCCCATGTCCATCGTCCGCCCGCCGATCGCCGGTCTGCATTTCTTTGGCGGTCTGCTGTTCGGCGCAACAGCCCTCATTATTTATCTGCGCAATAACGGCTACGACATCTGGCTGTTCATGGATGCAGTTGCTCCAGTCGCTTTGCTTGGGCAGGCCATTGGCAGGTGGGGTAACTTCGTCAACCAGGAACTGTATGGTCAGCCGACCAACCTGCCGTGGGGTGTGCTCATTCCCGCCGAACGCCGCCTCGCCCAATATGCCGACCTGAGCCAATACCCTGTGGATACCACCCGCTTCCACCCAACCTATTTCTACGAAATGATCCTCAACGTGTTGGCATTCCTTTTCATCATGTGGTACTCCCGCCGCAACGAAAAGGAGATCAAACCCGGCACACTCTTTAGCATGTGGCTCATCTTCGCCGGGTTCATCCGCGTCTTCATTGAGTTCTTCCGCCCCGATCAGCCCCGCCTCGGCGACACCTTTATCACCACCACCATGGTTGTGGCGTTCCTGATGGGTGTTGCGGGTGTGGTCATGTATCTTGCCCGTTATGGAAGAATCCAACTTGCCGCTGCGGAAGGCTGGGAGGAAAAATACTGGGTAAAGAAAGCGGAAAAGAAAACCAGCGCCTCCACCCGGACCCGAAAACTGGATGCCGCTCCCGAGCCTGCTCCCGCCGCCGAAGAAGAAGTCGAAGAGCCGGTTGTGAAGCGCAAGTCCACGGCAAAGCCAAAGGCAGCCGCAGTCAAAAAGGCGACTTCCACCAAAAAAGAAACGCCCGCCAAAAAGAAAACGACAACCACCGCCCGCCGCAAAAAAACAGAAGAATAAGAATAAAAAAAGAGCATCTGCAAAGATGCTCTTTTTTTATTTATCTTTCCAATTCCAACCGTTTGACCGGGACCAGTTCTTCCTCTTCTCGAGTTTCAAAGTTGAAACGTTCGAAGATGTCTTTGTACATGGTCACAATACCTTCACGCGTGAACCCCATTTTTTCGTAGGAATAGTTGTGGTCACTGCTGAAGGTCATGGTCTCTTTGACAGCCTGATCGATGATGATGGGCAGACCGGGTTTATCGGGGTAGCCAAACTGTTCGTAGAACCCGCGGATGACCGCCTCGGGACGCTGGATCAGGTCGTCATAATTGACGATCAAATTGCGGGGCGAGGGATGCGAGTCGATATATTGGATCGGGTAGCGGTACCAGTGTTGGGTCATTTCCACGATCTCATTCAAATATTGGTAATCCGCATGCGGACCGGTGAACTGTCCGCGCGCGTAGTTGATCCACGAAACAGTGGAGGGCAGCATATCCAGCGGGTTGCGGGCAAGGTAGAGAATGCGTGCATCAGGGAAGAACTCGCGCAGTGTTTCGATCTTGGCGCTGAAGGCGGGGTTCTTGGCTACAAAATGTTTTTTACCGTTCGCGTACAGGTGCCTCTGCAGCATGGACTTGTAAAATGTCATGATGCGTTTCTTTTGTTCGGCACTGAGCGCCTGATCGAAGTGAATGTAATCGGGGAACTCATCCATGAACGGGAAGAGGAAGGTCACAAAGTAGCCATCCCAGATGTGCATGTGAATGTTCTCGTCCTCTTCGGGTTGGAAGAATGAGATGGGATGGATCTTGATCTTTCCAAGTGTGGCACGGTCAAAGGCGAACAGAATGCGGTGAAGGGTGCCGCCTAAATACTTTTTATCGAATGCTGCAACCGCCTGTGTTATTTTCTTTTGCGTAACCGAGGGCGTGAGGTAGATGTCCCACGTGGTCATGCTGGTAAAGGTTTCGGTGTCGCGTGAGAGCAGGCGGTGCAGGAAGGTCGAGCCGCTGCGGAAGTTACCGATGATGAAAAGCGGTTTTTCGATGGGGTGATTTTTATAAGCAGGGAAGAGGATGTCGTCGAGCCAGAAGAAGAACCAGTGCATCACCTGCCCGAGCGGCCAAACGATGTAAAAAAGGATAAGGAAGGTTAGTCTTTTTTTGGTGAGGCGGGCGGTAGTGTTCTTTGAGTCGAAGAAGGAGCGGTAGAAGGTTCGCCAAAAGAGCCGGAGGTTTAATTTCATTCAGGGCGGGATCCTTGGTTTTTTATCGATGCGGTTTGTCCGCAGCAAAATAATTCTATCAGGTATTGTATTTTTGGGAATAAAGCGTTTCCATATTTTATGGATGCAATTCTACGCCTCTTTCATACATTGGACAGGTTCGTTTTTTGAGAAATTCCACCTTTGAATGGATGTACAATTTGGGCTGCATTGGAGGCATGAATGAGCGATGACCTGTTGACCTATCCTGCTGTTCAAAATTACATCACCGCCCTCGTCCCGCCGCGCGAGGCGGAGTTGATGGAAATGGAGGCGTACGCCGAACAGAATGATTTCCCGATTATTGGCCCGGCGTGTGGATATTATTGCTATCAACTGGCGCGGATGATAAAGGCGACATCTATCTTTGAGCTGGGGTCTGGGTATGGGTATTCTACGGCTTGGTTTGCCAAAGCTGTAAAAGAGACCTGTGCTGAGCAAGGTCGAAGCGATGGCGGGGGCGTGGTGCATCACACCGTCTGGGAGAGTGAGCTTTCTGAAAGGGCACGCAGGCATCTCGTCGCGTTGGGAAGCGTGGATTGGGTGCAGTTCCATGTTTCAGAGGCAGTGGAAGCCTTGAAGCAGAGCGAAGGTCCGTTTGATGTTATCTTCAATGATATTGATAAAGAGGCATACCCCGCTTCGCTGCCGGTTATCAAAGAGAAACTTCGCTCTGGTGGCGTGCTCATTATTGATAATATGCTTTGGTCGGGACGTATTTTCGACGCAAAGGACAAGGCGAAGTCGACACAGGCAATATTGGAATTTACAGAACAGATCACACATGACCCCGATTGGATCGTCTCACTTGTGCCGATGAGAGACGGGATGATCGTGGCGTATAAAAAATAATTTGTAGGGGTGTTTTTTACCCTGAAACATGAGGAACCATGACTAATTTCAACATCACCCCCAACCGCCGCAAGT
>JBAIYF010000586.1:0-1612 GCA_037916115.1 Anaerolineales bacterium | reverse complement strand
GTATTCATATCAAACAAAACCACTTGAACAAAGCGCAGGCATGGGCGCACCAGAGCGGGCTTTCATTGCAAGATAAACCCATCTTTCTGAATGAGTTTGGGTATCTCACCTTCGCCCGGATCGTGCTCGCTGAAAACCAGAACGATGGGCATTTTCAGAGCATGCTGCAAATGTTGGAGTCTCTATTGAAACAGGCAGAGAGTCAAAACCGCCTGCGCAGCCGCATTGAGATTCTCATCACGCAGGCATTGGCGTTCTCTGCAAAGGATTCCACCAAAGCCCTCGCTGCTCTTGAACAAGCCCTAACCCTTGCCGAACCCGAAGGCTATTTGCGCCTCTTTGTCGATGAAGGCAAACCCATGGCTGAGTTGTTATCCAAGGTCAAGAGCGGTAAGTTACAGCAATATGCAAACAGAATTTTGGCTGAACTCACTCCCTCTATTCATCCTTCATCATTCACCATTCAGCCTTTAATTGATCCCTTAAGCGACCGTGAACTCGAAGTGCTGCATCTCATCGCGCAGGGACTTTCCAACCAGGAAATCACCCAAAAACTGGTCGTCGCGCTTAGCACGGTCAAGGGGCACAATCTGCGTATCTTCGCCAAACTGCAAGCCAAAAGCCGCACCGAAGCCGTCGCCCGCGCCCGCGAACTGGGCATCCTCTAACCCAACAATACCCAAAACAATACTTTTGACCCTAACGGCAACCCTGCTCCGCCGGTATATTCACGCACGTTGACGATGACCAAATTCTACGAAATCCGCATCGAAGGGCAATTGGATGATCGCTGGCAGGACTGGTTCGACGGCTGGACCGTGACCCAGGAAGCAGGCGGAACCACGCTTCTCTCCGGACCTGTGCCTGACCAGCCCGCCCTGTACGGGATACTACGCCGGGTGCGTGACCTCGGTCTGCCGCTCGTGTCGGTGTATCAACTCAAAGAAGCATCGCATCAACAAATTTTGAATGCACAAAGGATTGAATCAATGAACACAAATCTCAAACTCGATAAAAAAGCACCACAAGAGGCTTTGGAAGACATCAAGATCAATATAAAAATAAAGCTCGCTTCAGCGTGGGCGAGTTTTATGTTTTTCTACATCTATGTAGATTATTTCCACTTGTATATGCCGGGCAAAATAGAAGAAATTCTGGCAGGAAAAGTATTTACATTTGACATTTCATATGTCTTTCTACTGATAGCAATGATTTTTGTAGCAATTCCAGCTCTTATGATTTTCCTTTCTGTTGCCCTGCCAACTAAAGGAAATCGTTGGATAAACATAATCGTAGCTGCGGTATATATTCCATATATGTTGTTTAATTTGGTGGGAGAGGCTTGGGCGCACATGTATTTTGCTGCAGCCGTAGAAGTCGCTCTTCTTTTACTAATTATTGGCTACGCATGGAAGTGGCCGAAACAGGAAAGTTAGCCCTAACAATAACTCGTCTTTTTCAGGCGGGTTATGGGAGATGTCCATTGGGTGTGGTTGATCATAAAGGCTTCAATTCTTCTGCGATTGTTGCTGATGCCGCTAAAGATAAAGTAAATCGATTTGATCACGAAAAGAGAAAATCATGGCTGTAACTGTAAAAACAAATTCAATCC
>JBAIYF010000585.1:0-3234 GCA_037916115.1 Anaerolineales bacterium | reverse complement strand
CCTCAGCTCCGGGTTAGCCGGAGGCGGGGTCCGCACCATGGATAAACTGCTCGACACAGCAGACATCCTGCGCAACAAGCATCAATTCAAAGGCTATCTGCATCTCAAACTCATGCCCGGCGCCGAGAAAGATCAGGTCTTCCGCGCCATGCAGCTCGCCGACCGCGTCTCGGTCAACCTCGAAGCGCCCAGCGCCGAAAGGCTCGCCCGCCTTGCCCCGCGCAAGGTCTATTTTGAAGAGCTGCTGCGCTCGCTCAAATGGGTCGAAGAGATCCGCCGCACCACGCCCGCCTACAAATTCTGGAACGGCAAATACCCGTCGTCCGTTACGCAGTTCGTTGCCGGTGGCTCCGATGAAAGCGATCTCGAACTGCTCGGCACCACCCAATGGCTGATGAAGAACCTGCGCCTCAAACGAGCCTACTTCTCCGCCTTCCACCCCGTCTACGATACCCCGCTCGAGAACAAGACCGCCGTGAACCCCATGCGCGAACATCGTTTGTATCAGGCGTCTTTTCTCCTGCGCGACTACGGCTTTGACCTTGAAGACCTGCCCTTCACAGCGGATGAGAACCTCCCGCTTCACACTGACCCGAAGCTTGCGTGGGCGAACCAGAACCTGATCCACGCTCCAATAGAACTCAACCGAGCCGAGCGGCGCGACCTGTTACGCATCCCCGGCATTGGCGTCAAAGGCGCCGAAGCCATTCTAAGAATCCGCCGCACCGCCAAACTGCGCGAACTCTCTGCCCTCAAAAAGCTTGGCATCCTTGCCGATAGAGCCGCTCCCTTCATCCTTATGGACGGCAAACGCCCCGCGAGTCAACTGACGTTGTTCTGATCTGCTGCCCCGCTGCATTTATTGCAATTTCTGATGGCATGTTGACTATCGTTTCAAAAGACGTACAATGAAAAAAAGTGGTTTTTCATTGGCAGGTGGGATTTTTTTCAAAGAAACGGAGGCACTATGTCTCGGCAGGCTCAAAACCGAATTCCGCTTACATACATAAACATCCGCAGGATCATTGGCATTGTTGCCATGTGCCTTCCAGTGATCGTATTCCTGACCGATAAGGTCATCTTTCAACGGGATCTACAAACTTCCATCAGCGCATACTACTACACAGAGATGCGCTGGTATTTTGTTTTAACCCTGTTTTGCATCGGCTTCTTTTTATTTTATTACCAGGGATACGCTCAGCGTGACAATGTACTTGCAAAAATAGCCGGCACGGCGGCGTTTCTCACTGCCATCTTCCCCACCGAACCCACCAGGTTGGAGTATTGTGCCTCTCCTCTGAGTTTCTTTTTGCCCCCTGAAGACCTGCTTGTTGGTAAATGGGCTTGCTCCCTTACAGCATATATCCACCTTGCATCTGCGGTGACCATGTTCCTCACGGTTGCTTACTTCTCCTGGTCTCGTTTCACGCTTGATGAACCCGATTCAGAAGAAAAAGATATAAGGAAGTATATTTACAAGTTCTTTGGTGGAGTGATTTTTGCCATGATCGCCATAATGGCAGCCGCCAGCATTGCAGACCTGTTCATGACGAAAACCGACCCGTGGAAACCGATATTGAAATATGTCGTTTACTGGGGTGAGTTCATTTCGTTGGTGGCGTTCGGCATCACCTGGGCTGTGAAAGGTGAACTGATATGGAAGGATGCGATCTCGTCCACTACGGGTAGGGATTTCAACAAATTGCAAAACCGCCAATACCTTGCCTATAAAAGTGGTTTGTCCTATTTTGTCTTTCTTGTTGCCATATGGTTCACCGTCCTTCTTTTCGCCGCTGAAACAGCCCCATTTAATATCTTCGCAAAACCCGCAGGAACCGAAGCCGCACCAGCATCAGCCGCTGAAGGCGCAGAACCTTCTGCCATTCAGGTCATCGACAATGAACCACTCGGGCAACTTTGCTACCCGGAAGAAATTGAGGATAACAACACACAAAAGGTCAAAACGAATTGTGAGTTTTACAATGCCGCCACCAAACGGGTAGAAAAGTCGTTCACAATAGCCAACACGTCGAATAAAACAGTAACGGTCAATTTTGCTCTTCTACTTTATTCGCAATGCGGTGACCCGAAAAGTTGCGTCAAAATTGATGGGAGTGATGGGGAGTTTTTGCCTGGCGCATCCATCACTGAGAAAATTGAAGCTGGCGCACACAAAACGGTCATGTTCTCTTTTGCCAGCGAAAGCTTTTCCGGCGAGATCGTCCTTGTCGGTGGCGGCGGAGTCGTAAAAATTCCCTTCGCCCTCTCGGGTGAAAACGCATGGAAGGCAAGCCTAAAGAATCCTGAAGGCGAATCCCGCACGCTTGGCTTTTACAAGACGGACGCACAAGCCATCCTAAATGGAATTTTATTTGCCCTGATTGTGGTCGTCTTCTTTTTCATATTGAACAATCAGGTCCTTGCACTTTTCTGGCCCCTTGTCCGCAGAAATTTCCGCGCCATTTCAGGAAATGCCGATAAAGAGGAGGAAAAAGACGTTCTGTGGACTCTTTTCTCCAGCAAGATCAATGAACTGGAAGATCAACCCCGTTTTTCCATTAATCCACGTGCTGAAACAACCATTTCAGCACCTACCTCTCTCACAAATGAGACTTCTTATCTCAATACTTTTTTCGGTATCTTAAATTGGATATTTCCGAATCTAGGTTACAGCCTCAAATTAAGCAAAGTTTCCTCTAAAACTTCTGGTACGGGTTTGTCCTTGTCTGTGATAAGGAATGACCGCAAGGAAAATATAGCCGAAAAGATATTCTGGGCAAAAGAATTCGGGATCGATGAACCTGCACAGGAAAATCCGGGCGAAGATCTGGAAGTGCAAAAATTATTGATGATCCCCGCCTACTTCTGGTTCCATAATGAAGTGGAAAAAATGGATGGCTTCGATCACCCTCCGCACGAGTGGGAATCTTCCGCGTATTATCAACTTGGAAATGAACTCTGGCATCTGAAATTGGAAAAGGGTATTGCTTGTTACACCAATAGCATTAACTTCAATAAGCAGAACTGGCCTGCCTATGCCGCTCTCGGAAGGGTCTGGATCGAAAAATCCCAACAGCAACCCAGAGAAATAGCCATCGAATCGCTTCTCCTTGCGAACAGCTACCTGTCCACTGCGCTTCGAGGCATTCCTTCAGAAGAAAACGGCAGATCGTACGTGCAAATACACGATGTCCAGATCTATTTTGGCGCATTGTACAATCAGGTTGTTGCCTT
>JBAIYF010000584.1:0-5022 GCA_037916115.1 Anaerolineales bacterium | reverse complement strand
GTTTTCCGTTCAGCGGACCTTTCAACCCGAGTTGTGGGGCGATGGGTGAGAAAAGGGGCAGGTCGCTGAAATCGTAGTGCTTTGTGCCGTCGATGCTGATGACGCCGAGATTATCACTGGCGTTGGGGATGAACTGGAAGAACAATTTACTGCTCGGGCTTTCCGTGTCGTCTGCCCAACTTTGCGAGAACATGAAGAAGGATGGCTGCGTAACGCCATTTTCGATCACCTCTGCCGAGACGGGGCGCATGAACGGGTCCATGCCGAGCAGGGCTTTGCAACGCAGGTCTGTGCCGCAGAATTGGATCGCCGCGCCGCCGCCGGTGGAGTGACCATACACTCCGACCCGCTCTAGATCAACTTTGCCTGCAAAGGGGTTGTTCTCGGTGGATGCCAGAAAATCCAATGTGTCAGCCATGTCACCAGCCCATTGGTTGGCGAGAATGCGCGCTACTTCTTCGTAATTCGGGTCGTCGCCGCGCTCGGGCAGGGCGGTGGGATTGTTGGGCGCGACCGTCCCATCGGGGAAGACGGTGATGACAGCGCCATAGGTGTGTTGGATGCCAACCACTACATACCCGCGGCTGGCAAGCTCAAGCGCCTGACCGGCGTTCTGGGCGTTGAAACCGTTCCAGCCATGTGAAAAGAGGATGACGGGAAACGCTTCGTTTGCAGATGCAACATCTGCATTCTTGTAGGCGGGGATGGTAGTCAGCGCGAGGTGATCCATGAAATAGGAAGGCAGGTCAATGTAGGTGGCGATGGCGGGCGCGAAGATCTCGGCATTTTCCATCCAGGGTGCGAGTTCATCGGTGGATTTCACATCAGCCGGATACCAGACCTGGATCATGTAGCGGCGCGGTTCATCTTTACCGGAGTAAATTTCTTGGCGTGACTCGTCCACTATTTCAATTGTCCGTGTGCCGACTTGGTATTCTCCGCTTGGTGTGGGGATGCGGGGGATCGGCAACAGCACAGGTAAAACCGTCGCAATAGCAACCAGAATAATGGTCAGATAAGAGGCGAGGGGTTTCCAATCCGTTTCTTTTGTAAGTTTGATCAGACTGGTGAGTGCGAGGATCAAGGTCAATGAATAAAGTGGAATCATCTGCCAGCGATATCCTTCGATGGCAAAGTGGGTAAGGGTGACGATCAATGTAACGCCGGGCAGCAGCCTTACCCACATGGGGCGTGGATGACGCCAGGCGAGGTATGCGACGAGCAGAATGGGAATAAGAATTTCGAGAAAACGCATGGGTGTCCTTTCAATTTTGCGGCTGTCGTTTTATTTTGACAAAAGGGATACTTCTCAGGATTGGTGGTTTTGACGATTTGGGCTGTGTGGGTCTTTCCCCGTAGACTGACATGCCGTGTTTTTTCTTGAAAGAGCCAAAATAAAAGACGCCGGGAACGCCCGGCGTCTTTTTGGAATATTGTTAGGCTGATGTTTCGGGCTGCGCCAGCTTGGATTTTCCGTCGCGGTAGGCTTGCGCGGATGTGGCGTACATGATGAGCATGGAATAGATCGTGACAGCTGGCAGGACGATGGGAAGCAGACATGCCAGAATAACGGTTACCATCAGCATCTGGATGCCGAATGTCAGCGCCAAGGTTAGCAGGTAATAGATGCCGAATGCGGCGAGGAACCCGGCAAGGTTGGCGCGTAGGATCGTCCACCATTCACGTACCCGGAACCCTGCGGCAAACTCATTGTTCTCGATCACATGCATCTCTGCGGCGGGGAGAACGACTGCCAAAGCGAGGGAAAAGGGGATGATGATGCACATCGAACAGGATATAACGACCATGAAGATCGCCATGGAGGCTTCCATCTCATTCGAGCTTGCGCTGGAGGTGGCGACAGGCAATACAATACCTGCGATCATCAAGGGAATGACAAAAATGAGTATCGGGAGGCTTGCGATGAGACGTACACCAAAAACTTTGGCGCCGTCACTAAAGAGTTTGCCCCAATCTTCCCACGCTACCATGCGTGGACTTTCACCTCTCAGAACCTGCCGGGCAATCTGAGCGGCGTACCCGGTAAGTACAAAGAACGGCAGGATGGGAATAATGAACGCGGAGATGGAGACCAACGCGCCGATCAATAAATGTTTACGGGACTCATTGTCTTTGAACGGAAAGGTGAGGATTTCGTTGAGATTGAAACCAAAGAACATGTGCAGTTTTTTCCTTTTCCTATGTATTAATAGAGCGCAACGCCCATCACTGCCACAAAATGAGCGGCAGCGGCAAGCAGCACGAAGATGTGCCAGACTTCATGGAAGCCGAACACGCCGGGTTTGAAATTAAAGATCTTGGTCATGTAGACGATCGCGCCAAGGGTGTAGATCACACCGCCAATGATGAGCCATGCCAAAACCCAGGCGGGAAGCGCAGCCAGCATCTGCCCGGCGGCGGTAACGCTGATCCAGCCCATCAACACGTAAATCCCTGCATTCACCCAGCGCGGCGCGCGGATGTAGAAGACTTTGACGACGATGCCGATTACAGCCAGTGTCCAGATGATGCTGAGCATGCCCCACTTCCAAAAACCGGTGAAGGCGTTCACGCAGAACGGGGTGTACGTCCCGGCAATGAGCAGGTAGATGGCGGCATGGTCGATCTTGCGGAAGATCTCAAGCGCCTTGTCTTTTACCTGCACCATGTGATATGTGGCGCTGGCGGAGAACAGCAGGATCAAACTGACGCCATAGATGACGAGCGAGATGATTTTGGCGGGTGTATCCCAACCGACGATCAGCAAGGCGATCAGGCCGATAAATGCCAGAACGGCGCCGCCCCAGTGAGTAAGGCTGTTAACAGGTTCGCGTAATTTTTTCAGCATATGATTTTAAACCTTTCAATAGAATGCATGGCATTATAACCAAGCTTTCTTACAAAACCCAAGTCACTACGGCATAAATGCCAGCCAGGATCGTGCCAATAAAACCGATGACCTCAAGCCAAACGATGAGTGTATCCACCCAGCCGGGAACGACAGAACGGTGTTTCTTATATTTTTTACTCATGAGTTTATTTTAATCGATGGTGGGTTTTGATATACTCTATGCAAGAGGTTATAAAATGCATATCCCAAAACTTTATCGTGAAGAAGATCGTGAAAAGATCATTGCCTATCTTAAGGCAAATAGTTTTCCTGTCCTGGTTTCGTATGACGGTGAAAAGCTGACTGCCACCCATTTGCCTGTGGAGGTCATGGAGAATGCTAACGGCTCACTGACCGTGCTTGGGCATATGTCACGCGCCAACCCGCAATGGAAAACATTTGGCGATCAGGAGGTGCTGCTTATTTTTCAAGGTCCGCATACCTACATTTCGCCGCGCTGGTACAACCATGTCAATGTGCCGACATGGAATTACATCAACATCCATGTGTATGGCAGGGTGCGCATGCTGGAAGGGGCGGAACTGTATGACCTGCTAAATGGACTTGTGAAAAAGCATGAAGAGCACACCGGTTACAGTCTGGAGGGTTTGCCCGCCGATTTTGTGGAGAAGGAAATGCGCGGGGTGGCAGGTTTTGCCCTAGAAGTGACCCGCCTCGATGCCGCCTCGAAACTGAGTCAAAACCGCGACGATGAGTCCTATGCAAGCATTATCAGCCACTTAAAAGAACGCGGCGACGATGCCTCGGCAGAAATTGCACAAGAAATGCAGCAAAGACGGCTCTAACCCCGGCTTTTCCTTGACGAAACCCTCTCGAACGAATAAAATCCAAGCCGTCTTCAGCCTGGCGCCTCCGCAAGGAGGCGCATTTTCTGCGAAAAACCCATGACAAACGAACCCGAAAAAACCAACCCGCAAGTAACCAACCTCGCCAATGTGGACGCCGAAACCGTTCAGGCTGAGATGGTGCGCATGCATCAAAGTTCTGCCGGGGTGGTCACAGCTGAAGATGTTGAATTGAACATGAGCGCAGCAGGACAGGTAAAAGCAGGAACTTTCAAAGCACATGAATCTGCGGTGGCGGTCTTACAGGCTCAGACGGTTTCAACAGAGCGAAGCGCGGTTGGCGCTGCCCGGGCGGAGAGTCTCTCTCTAAATGGTACAGCAGGCGCGGTTGCGGCAGGAAGCGTTGAGTTCGGCAATGCCTATGCGGGTGTTGTTGCAGCGAATGAAGTTCGCGGTGAACGCATCGAAGCGGTCATCCTGCTTTCACGAAAAGTGGAAGGCAACGTCACAACTGTGGTCGACACGCGTGGCGCGTTGATCGCCGGGCTGGTCGGCGGATTGTTTGCGGGCATTATGTTGTTGCTTGTTCGCATGTTGTTCGGACGGAAATAGAATGTTCAGCGGGTAGACCCCGCTTTGCAGAAATTCATTTTTAGGGCGAAGGTAATGCGGCGGAGTTGCCGCGTGAGAGGCGCCCGAGGAGCAAAGTAAGATGGAAAAGGTAGTATTGAAGGCAACAAAACGTGATGTGATCGGCAAGCAGGTGAAAGCCATGCGCCGCGAGGGAAAACTCCCGGCTGTGATCTACGGGCGTCACCTCGAACCGATCTCGATCGCATTGGAAGCGCACACGGCTGGTCTGGCTTTGGCAAAAGTGACCGCCTCCAGCCTCGTGACTCTGGATGTGGATGGCACCGAATATCCCGCCCTCGTCCGCGAACGCCAGCGCGACTATATCAAGGGTAACTTGACCCACGTGGACTTCCTCGCCGTGGACATGAACGAGACCATCCGCACCAGCGTGGGTCTTGCATTCATGGGTGTATCTGCTGCGGTGAAGGATTACAACGGCGTGCTCGTTCACAACCTGGAACGCCTCGAAGTGGAATGTTTGCCCGGCGACCTGCCCGAACGCATCGTTGTGGACATCGCCCTGCTCAAGCAGATCGGCGATATCATCCGCGTGCGCGACCTGGCCGTCTCCGACAAGGTCCGCATTTTGGCTGATGAAGACGAGACCATCGCAGTCGTGACCATCACCAAGGACGAAGCCTCCGCCCAGTCCGCTGCTGAAGGTGCCGAAGCTGCATCTCCCGAACTCAGCGT
>JBAIYF010000583.1:0-11048 GCA_037916115.1 Anaerolineales bacterium | reverse complement strand
AACCAGTTCGGCACATCTTTTAGTATGGCGGATGCGAAATCCGAATCCGATTCGAGGATGGCAAGCATGTCACTGCCCATGGCACGTAATGAGATCGAGTGAAACATTAGGATGAACCGGTTGAGGTTGTGGGCTGGCTGGCGGAAGAGCCATTGCCGCCGCCTGAATTACCGCCACCGTTATTCTTTTTAGGCTGGGCAACCACAATGACCTGAGGCTGCGGGGCTTTGCCGCCGAAAAGAATTGTGTAGCCTGTGGGCGGCATGGTCGCTGCAACAGGGACTTCAACGATCTCCGGGGCAGATGTAACCGTTGGCATCCCTGCTGATTGTTGCTCAGCCAATGCTTTTTCGTCTGCTTTCACCCTGTCGGGTCCGGCAAACATATTCCAAAAAGCGATCACAGAGGTCATGGAAATGGCAGCAATTGCCAGATGTATATCTGACCATTTATTGGCAGTCGTTTTGGAAGTCATTTATTTTCTCCGATCAATCGTCGTGATCATCATGTTCTTCGTGCTCCCCGCCGCCATTGCCGCCCCCATTGGAGCCGCCGTTGTTATTCGACTGGTTTCCATTATTTTTTGTCATGTTGGGTGAGGCGGCCACAACCACAGGCTGGATCTTTTCGGCAGCAACGACCTGCCCGGTGGAATTCACATAGATCAGGTCACCAGAGCTGAATGTAACCAGATACGTTGGCGCGCCCTGATAGTCCACAACTTCCACGCTAAACACATTGGGATCACCGAGAAAATCCACGGCAATGGTGGTGGCTTCTTCAGGAGTTACAACAGGGGGCTGTTGCATTTCCACCGCTGCGGGAGCCTGCGCTACAGGCAAGGGAATGGATGCAGGGTCACTGGATTGGGACGCGATGGATTGCGGCTCTTGCGATGCAAAACGTGATGCAGTGCTCGTCGCCTGTTGATAGGCAGAAACAACCCCGAACATGGTTGCCATCAAAAACATGGTAAGCAGGGCAGATACGAACAAAGTACTTTTTCTCATTTTTATATACTCCTTGCAGGCTTTATTACCTGCCATTTTGACTAAGGTCGTTACTTTTCCTGAAAAGTTATGGCTCTTTATTAATTAGATATTAGGGAACTTTGTAGAAATTGTCAGCATGATTAAATAAAAGCAAAATAGGCAATTTGTTTTGCTTTATAATCTTTTTTATGAACAGACTAAAAAACATCGACAAGCGCTGGCTGATTCTTATTGGTATTGCGATTGTCATTTTGATCGCGCAACTCCCTCCCATAAAGAGCCGGATTTCCACCCAATACGATCTTCTGCGCACACGCATCGTGTACTTCTTCAACCCGCCCAGTGAGGCAGTCTTTGAACCCGGCGGCGAAACCGAGCCGTTAACCATCGAAACGGCTATGGCAACTGCACGCGCCGAAATGCTTTTGACATTAACCCCCGAAGTGACACCCACACCGAAGGCGGGACCCACCGCCAAGCCGACAGTCACCCCCACGCCCGTGCCTGACTCAGTCATCCTGCCGGGTGTGGTCTACGTCGATCAGCACGGACGCTGGAACTACTGCGGTCCCGCCAATTTGACGATGGCATTGAACTTCTGGGGCTGGAGCGGCAATCGTGACGATGTTGCCAAGGTCATCAAGCCCGGCTCGCCCGATACCAAACTCAACTTCATTGAACGCGGTCTGCCCGACAAGAACGTGATGCCCTACGAACTGGTGGACTTTGTCAACACACAGACCACCGAATACCGCGCCCTATACCGTCACGGCGGCGATATAGACCTGCTCAAGCGATTGATCGCCGCAGGATATCCCGTCATTGTGGAAAAGGGATATTACGAACGCGATTACACCGGCAAGATCGACTGGCTTGGTCATTATCTATTCACCACCGGGTACGACGATAACAAAGGCGGTTTTATCGTCCAAGATGCCTATCTCAAACCCGGCAAAGACCTGTTCAGCTCGTATGAGGAATACGAAGACGGCTGGCGCTCCTTCAACTATATTTTCATCGTGGTGTATCCCGCTGGAAGCGAGACCGAAGTCTTGAACATTCTTGGTCCCTGGGCAGATGAAAATTGGGCGGCGCGACATGCGCTCGAACTGGCGAATAACGACATCGAAACCCTTGAGGGCAACAATCTGTTCTTTGCCTGGTTCAACAAAGGGACAAGCCATGTCATCCTCAACCAATATACCGATGCCGCCGCAGCCTACGACCAGGCATTCCGCCTGTATTCCACCTGGGATACGGAAAAAGGCAACCGCCCCTTCCGCATGATGTGGTATCAGACCGGTCCATACTTTGCATATTACTATTCGGCTCGTTACCAGGACGTGATCGACCTCGCTACTACAACATTGACCAAGACCATCTCAAAGCCCACCCTTGAAGAGTCCCTGCTCTGGCGCGGACGTGCCTATTACATGATCGGTGATACAAACGCAGCCGTGGAAGATTACCGCGCAGCACTGCAAGTCCATGCCGATTGGTATCCTGCCGTGCAGGCGTTGCAGGAATTGGGATTGCAGCCATAATGAAACTACTCCACTTTGCAGACGCTCATATCGATATGGCAAACTACGGGCGGCATGACCCGTCTACAGGGCTACCGTTACGCGTGCTGGACTTTCTCAAATCGTTAGATACGATCGTGGATACAGCCATCGAGCGCAAGGTGGATATGGTCATTTTCGCTGGTGATGCCTACAAGGACCGCTCTCCGGCGCCAACTTTTCAGCGCGAGTGGGGCAAACGCATTATGCGCCTTTCTCAGGCGAAAATTCCCACTTTGCTACTGGTCGGCAATCACGACATTTCCCCGTCCATTGGGCGCGCACATGCCTTACAGGAATTCAAGACACTGCAAGTGCCTTACGTGAAAGTGCTGGATGCGCCGCAACTGCTCACACCCGAAGACTTATGGGATTTGCCGCTTCAAGTCATCGCCCTGCCCTGGGTGGCACGCTCCGGGCTGATGGCTTCGCTGGAGATGAGTGCCGAAACCCCGGAAGATATTTACTCGAATATCGAATCCCGCATCTCTGATCTGATGGAAGATATGCTCTCTCAAACCGATGACTCTTTACCCGTCATCCTCACTGCCCACGCCTCCATTGAAGGAGCAAAGTTCGGCGGAGAGAGATTGGTGATGCTGGGCAATGACCTGGTGTTGACCGGCTCGCTCGTGAAGAACCCGAAGTTAAGTTATGTAGCAATGGGACATATCCACAAGCCGCAGGATGTGAACGAAGGATATCAGCCGCCGGTGATCTACCCTGGTTCGATCGAACGAGTCGACTTTGGCGAAGCAAAGGAAGACCGGTACTTCGTCATTGCCGATGTGGAAAAAGGACGCGACACGGAAGTAGAGTGGATCCAACTCACAGAGGTGAGAAAATTCATAGATCGCCGGGCAAGCCTGAGTTCCAGTGATGAGGCGACGAAACAACTCATTGCCTCGCTACCCTCGCAGAAGGAAATGTCCGGGGCGATCGTCCGCCTTGTGGTGGAGTATCCAAGAGAATGGGACACGCTTATCGACGAAACGGCTTTACGCAAACACACGGCAGAGGCGTTCGAGTTCCATTTTGTGAAACGCCCGCAGATCGAGTCGCGGGTGCGCATTGCCGAGGGACAGGTGGTGAGCAGCCTGAGTCCGCTGGATTTGCTGGAACAATATCTGGCTTCGGCAAAAGTTGCAGACAGTGAGGATTTGAAAAAACTTGCACAGGAGATCATTTCGGAAGATACTTCTGATACTTGACACCTGACACCTGACACCTGATACTTGGGTATTCCATCAAACCGAGGTGCGTATGTCCAATGAACGTGCAAGCAATCGCTGGGTTGTGGTCGCCATCTTCTTCTTTTTCATGTTGTTGCACCAAACCGACAAGTTGATGATCGGTTCGCTGCAGGTGCAGATCAGTGAAGATTTTGGAATTAGCAATACACAATGGGGGTTGGTGAACTCGGGCGCGTTGATCGTCGCCACCATTCTCTACCCGATCTGGGGTTATCTGTATGACCATTATGCACGTTCAAAGCTGCTTTCGCTGGCTTCGTTCATTTGGGGCGCAACAACCTGGTTGAACGCCATCGTACGCTCGTTTGGCGGATTCCTCGTGACCCGCGCTTCGACCGGCATCGACGACTCATCCTACCCGGGTCTGTACACGCTGATCGCCGATTATTTCGGTCCCAACCTGCGCGGCAAAGTGTACGGCATTTTGCAACTGGCACAGCCCATTGGCTATCTACTTGGAATGATCCTGGCATTGATGGTGGCGCCCATGATCGGCGGATGGCGCAGTGTGTTCTACATCACTGGCTCGTTGGGCTTGGTGATCGCGGTGTTGATCTTCTTCTTCGTCAAGGAAATGCCGCGCGGCAAAGCCGAGCCTGAATTTGAGAACATGGCTGAGATGCAAACCTTCAAGTTCTCGTGGGCGGAAGCCAGAGAGATCTTCAAAAAGAAGACCATGTGGTTTGTCTTTTTGCAGGGTTTTGCGGGCGTCTTCCCGTGGAATGTGATCACGTATTTCTTCTTCGCGTATCTCGAGCGCGAGCGCGGGTATGATGCCAATGGCATTTTGCTGACGATGGCGCCGGTCATCCTCATTCTCGCCAGTGGATATTTCATCGGCGGCGCGATCGGTGACTGGGCGTTCAAACGCACCAACAAGGGACGCATCATCGTTTCGAGCGTGGGTGTGCTGCTGGGCGCGCTCTTTATGTACCTGGCAATTTCCTCCCCGGTGGAAGCGAAAAATCAGTTCTTCATTTTCATGTGTCTGACGGCGGTCTTTATGCCGATCTCATCTGTGAACGTGATCGCCACCGTCTACGACGTGACCGTGCCGGAAGTGCGCTCAACGGCGCAGGCATCGGAGTACTTCATCGAGAACGCGGGCGCGTGGGTTGCGCCGATCCTCACCGGTGTGATCGCCGATGCATACAGCCTGCAAACCGCCATTCTGTTGATCTGCACCGTGGCATGGGGCTTGTGCTTCCTCTTCTACATTGGCGCGATCTTCACCATCGACAAAGACACGCACGACCTGCGCCAGCAAATGGCAGAACGCGCGAAAGCCATGTAATATTTTTGCAGAGGCGAGGCTTGTGCCCCGCCTCTATTTTTTTAACTGTGCAATCTCCGCAGGATAAAGAGAGACGTCCCCTGCACAGCGAGAGCGGTCAGCACAGCCAGACCAAACGAAACGCCCAAACTCGTTTTTTCAATGAACAGGCTCAACACAAAAAAGAAACCGGTGAACGCGAACATGCCGTAGAGCAATCCGCGCAGGACGTGCGCCGCCGCAGCAGGACCGTGGTCACGATGGGCAAAAATGCTCAGGATGGTAACGTATAGCGGAATGGTGGTCAGCAGACCGGTCAAGCGTGAGCCAATATATGGGGCAATACCGGTGAGCAGCAAGATGAAACTTGTACCGATCAGGATGCGCACGGGGATATCCCACTGGCTCAATTTGCTTTCCCCCGCTTCAACATTACCTTTAGGCATGAGTGCCAGTCCAAACATGATCAACCCTGCCACCAGCGGCGCGATCACGAACAACGGTATGGACGCGCCTTGCAAAGACAGAGTACTCAGAGAGAAAACAAGAATGCTGCCCGCAATGGAAACGAACCAGGGAAACCGTCTGGCAAGCCAGGCATAGGTCAGCGCGTACAACACCAGTGAGATGCCGCCGCTGAGAACACCCAGCGCGGAACTCTCCGCAAAGGTCACACCGTGGCTCAATGCCACAAAAAAGACCACCGGACCCGAAGTAAGCGGCATACCGACGATCCAACCGCTCACAGCGGGTCCCCATTTCCGTCCCGCCAGGCTGGCAGAACCGATGATGAGCGGGGCAAGAATCAATTTCAAAACAACGACATTCATCTCATTACCTTAAACCATACTGCAAGCAATATCATAAAGTCGGCAGCCATGTGCCCCAGCACCGGAACAAGCAAGCCGCCATCTTTTCGATACGCCTGCCGCCAGAACCAACCAATCGATATCAACACGACTAACATAATGAGCACGGAATGGAACGGGGTTTTATCCATCACGATCATGGTGTGATAGCCAGCATAGACCAAATCGCCGATGTAAAAACCACGCACATCGCTCCCCAACGCTCCGCGCCAGAAATATTCTTCGAACAACGGGTTCACCAACGAGAAGTACACAACGAACCCGACCCATGTTGCACCGCTCAAACCAAGGACAGACAGCCTCTCAGGCAAGTCAGCCGTCACCTGGAAGACATCCCAAAAGAGATAAAGCCCCAGCCCGCCCGAAGCGCAAAGCAGAACACTGGGAAAGATGAATTTCGGATTTGATGTCTTGAACAGAGTTGCAATGTTCAATGTTGGGCGAAGCCAGAACAGCGAGAGAAGGATGGCAATGTGAAATCCCACCAACGCCGCCCATGCGCTGTGAAAAATAAACAATCCCGCCCAAACAGCCAGATAGGGCGGAATCGCAGCCAACCATTTTTTCGTCATGACTCGCTTCTTACTTGATCTCGGTGATAATGGTCCGTTTTGCGCCAGCGGATATTAAAGACCCCGCCACTGACTCTGCCAAGGCATGTTCCACCAACGCGATCATGTTGCCGCCGCGTCCGCCGCCGCTTAGTTTTGCGCCAAGCGCGCCTGCCTTGCGTGCCGCATAAACAAGCACGTCCAGTTCGGGCGAAGAGACGGTCATCTGCTGAAGAAACTCGTGGTTGTGATTCATCAACTCACCGAGCAGTTCGGGGCGTCCACTTTCGATGAAGTGCCGCGCCATGGTGGAAATCTGCGCTACTTCGTTGAAGATGTTCTCAAAACGATTCTCATTGCGAAGCCACAAACGGCGCACATCGCCCACGGATTCTTTTGTCGGTGCAGGGACACCCGTATCACCGATGACGATGGTGAAGGGCTTGCCGCACTTAAACGTTTCGATCGGCTTGTGTTTCATGTAAAAGACCGGCATGTTGTAGGTGATGACGGTATTGTCGATGCCGGAGGGCGTACCGTGATGAAGTTTTTCGATCTCGAAGACGAGTTCGTTGACCTGTTCATTTTTCAGCGAAAGGGAGAAGAATGAAGAAAGAGCACGGACGAGAGCCACCGATACCGCCGCGCCAGAGCCCAGTCCCGCCGCGACGGGGATGGTGGAAACAATGGTGATTGAAATGTTTGGGAGCGGGGAAATGCCGAAGTGTTGAAACACTTTCAGAATAACCGAACCAATCGGATGGTCGTCAGGAAGCGTGGAAAGTTCGCCATGCAAGTCCACCATGGGGGCGTCGATCCAAACACCGGGCTTGTCCGAGTCCAAAACTTCCACGTCCACCTGCACTTGATTGACCGGGACGGCAAGCGCGGGGCGGTTGTATACAACGGCATGTTCGCCGAAGAGGATGATCTTGCCGGGAGCGGAGGCTTTCATGAAGAGTAGAAGATGGCGATGACTGTGACCGCCCAAAGCAGCATGGAAATTTGGAAGGGACGGTCGGAGAGCAGGACTTCTTCTGGAGTGCCGCCTGCATGTTTGACTTCGATGAGATAGAGATAACGGAAGATGGAATACACCATGAACGGAATGGTGATCATCATGGAATGATTTTCGGGCACGTTGGGCGCGGAGAAAGTGTAGAGCGAATATGCCACAATGGTCGTGCCGGAAACGATCATGATGTATTGGTCAAGCAGCGGCAGGGTGTAACCGTCGAGCACTTTGCGATGCGAGCCTGCACCGTGTGCAAGCAGGGCGAGTTCGGCACGGCGTTTGCCAAAACCAAGGAAGAGCGACAACAGGAACATCACAATATAAAGCCAGGGCGAGAAGCGCTCCACTGAAATGAGCGTTACACCCGCAGCCACGCGCAACACAAATCCCGCGGCAATAATGAGCACATCCAAAATGGCGACGTGCTTGAGCGAGAGTGAGTAGGCGAGATTGAGAATGAAATATGCGGCAACTACCAATGCAAATGCGGGCGCCAACAAGTAGGCAAGCCCCAGGGTGATGACCACAAAGAGGATGCCCGCCGTCCATGCAGCATTGACGGGAAGTTTGCCCGAAGCAATGGGTCGGTTCTTCTTATCAGGGTGTTGACGGTCCGCTTCGACATCGGCAAGGTCGTTGAAGATGTAAACGCAGGAGGAAATCAAACAAAACAGCGCAAAACCCGCCAGTGTGCGCAGAAAGGAATCTACAACAAAGAGTTGTTTATCGAAGACCAGCGCCGCGAAGATGAAGACATTCTTCGTCCATTGGCGTGGGCGCATGGTTTTGAACAGGGCAGTTAACATGGCGTTATTTTACCTGTATTTTACGGCGACCAGAAATTCCCGCTCATGACCAGCAGACAAAGCAAGGTGACGGAGTCTTCGTAATAATCCATGTGAGTATCGTAGACGGAGTCATAGATCGCATTGAGCCATTGCTGCTGGGCGGGGTCGTTCATGGCGGCAACGCCCATTGGCGCAACGAAAAATGTTGTGAAGTAATCACTGTTCGGCAACGGTTCACCGTTCAATTCATATCCGGCGCGAATCTTCAGCGGGTCGCCTTCGGCGCTGGCTTCGATCCAACGTGAGATGTTCTGCACAATGTAACGCGAAAGTTCATCATCGTTGAGCAGCGCATCCGCTCCAACACGCCAGGGGACGCGCCCTGCGTTGTAGTTATAGGCGCCATCGGTTTCTTTCTCTAAAAAATTTTTCGGAGCAGGCGCACCGTTCACAATAAAATCCGGCATCAAACCGGTTTCGGGGCTGTATTGCTCCTGAACATCAGCCATCACGATCTGACTTTGAAAAATGACATCCTCCCAAATGGATTCGTCTGTGGCATTGCGAAACGCGCGGAAGTTGACCAACATAAAGTCTGACGAGCGCGGCGTGAATTCGTTGTACTGCGGTTCGCCTACGTTCACCCAATCGCCCAACATCGGTAAATGGCTTTCCGGTCCAATGGTCGATTCGAGGATACCTGCGATCATTGTCTGTGCTTCGGCTTTGTAGTTCACGCGCCCAGCGCTGCCCCATTGCGCATCGGCAAGCAGCAAGCCAAAGGCAATATCGGCGTCTCCATCAAAGGCACTGGCGTTGCCTTCTTCAAGCGGCACGTTCCAATCCATCAGGCGCGGGTCGATCTCGCTGGGGTGCTCTTTCACAAATGCCCACATGCCATCGAAGATGATTTGCGCGTCGGGATCATGCCCCGCCATCATGGGCACAATCATCATGCCATATCCCTGTCCCTCTGAAACCGTGGTGGAGCGGGTCGGCTCATCTTTGCCAAGAACCACACGGTACATCATAATGCCATCGGCATTCGTCCCTGCTTCAGTCACATAAGCTGCCTTCCAATGATCGTAATAAGCGCGCACGTCATCATCCAGTTGTTCGCGCGTGCGATGGTTCGGCAAAATACTGCCCGGCGCATACGTCACATGCTGGGGGAAGGGACGGTTATACGGCACACGCGTTGGCACCGGCGTGGGTTCGGGGGTAGATATTGCAACAGCAGGCGCAGTCATACAAGCGAGCATCGAAAAGACCAATACCAAAAGAAGTTTTTTCATTCAATCTCCGTTCCCACTTTTATACCCGATTCGGGCATAACATATGTAAAATAAGAACATGCCTAAAGTTCGTTTGGATGTATTACTCGTGGAAAAAGGATTGGCGGACTCGCGCGCCAAAGCCCAAGCATTGATCATGGCGGGACAAGTGCGAGTCGCGGGTCAGGTCGCGCTCAAGCCTGCTACAACAGTTCAGCCTGATGCCACGCTGACGGTGGATATGGGTCCCAAATTCGTGTCGCGCGGCGGCGAGAAGATCGAAGGCGCGCTGGATACCTTTGGCATTGATGTCACAGGCTTTGTCTGCGCTGATGTGGGCTCGTCCACAGGCGGGTTCACGGATTGCATGTTGCAACGCGGCGCGACAAAAGTCTACGCCATTGATGTGGGCAAAGGCATTTTGCACTGGAAACTGCGCAACGATCCGCGCGTGGTGGTGATGGAAGAAACGAACGCGCGCTTTGTCGAGTCACTACCAGAGAAAATCGATTTTGTTTCGGTGGATGCGTCATTTATTTCGTTGAAAACTTTACTGCCAGTAATCAAAAAGTGGTTCTTTCCTCCCTTCGACTCAGCTCAGGACAGGCTTTCATCTTTTGAGAGTGAAGGAAAGAGGAAAGAAGCAAGAACGATCCTTGCTCTTATCAAACCACAATTTGAGGCTGGCAAGAAAGAAGTCTCGCGCGGCGACGGTGTGATCCGCGACCCGGAAATTCACCGGCAGGTGTTGCTGGATGTGTTGAACTATGCAAAAGCGGAAGGCTTTGGTCTGCGCGGGTTGGTCAAGTCTTCGCTGCTGGGGCCCAAAGGGAATGCCGAGTTTTTGGTCTGGCTGGATATGATTCCGAATGAGGCGGTGGTGGAAGATTTGGTGAATGGATTGTTTCCCAATGACGAGGGTGCGTCGCACCAGACTTAATGAGATGAATCTGCCCTTTGTCTTTCGCTTCTTAATAAGATAAGCCCACCCGTTTGGTGCGACGCACTCCTTTGGAGAGAAAATGAACTGCCCAAAATGCGATACTGAATTAACCAAAAAATATTACAAGGGGATGTTCGAGGTAGAGTCCTGCCCGAATTGCCGCGGCATGTGGCTGGACTTCAATGAATTAGATAAACTTGAAGATGTGGTCTTCGACGAAGACTCACACAAGGGCTCGCTGATTCACTTTCAAACGCAGACGGAGTTTCCCTGCCCGCATTGCAGGGAAAAGCTGGATGAATTCCAATATCGGCTGTACGACCTGAAATTGGATACTTGCACCAAAAATGACCACGGCTTCTGGCTGGATGCGGGCGAAGATGAACGTGTAATGGAGATCATGCAAAAACGGGCGGGGGATGTGCAGAGAAAGGTAAATGCTGAGGCGGAGTGGAAGCAGACGTTATTGAATATGCATGCGTTTCTAACAAAGAAGAAGTAGGGGCGAGTCGCGACTCGCCCCTACGC
>JBAIYF010000582.1:0-4155 GCA_037916115.1 Anaerolineales bacterium | reverse complement strand
GGCAGTGTGCTCACCACCCTGTTGTGGATTCAATCTCTCGTCGGCAAAGGCGAAGCGCCTGCTAATTTCATCGGCGCGATCGCGCTTTGGCTGTGGTTCACGGTCTTATTCGCCAACTTCTCTGAAGCCGTTGCGGAAGGACGTGGCAAGGCGCAAGCTGAGTCGCTACGAAAAGCAAGACAAGATACGCCCGCGAAGAAAGTTCAAGGCAAAGCAAACGATATCCAAACTGCGCGATCAAATGTGGAAGTTGTTTCATCGACCGCGCTGCGCAAAGATGATTTATATCTTGTTGAAGCAGGCGACATTCTCCCCGCCGACGGCGAGATCGTCGTTGGAATCGCTTCAGTGGATGAAAGCGCTGTGACAGGTGAATCCGCTCCCGTGGTTCGTGAGGCGGGCGGCGACCGTTCCGCTGTCACAGGCGGCACGCGACTCCTTTCCGACTGGCTCATCATCCGCGTCAGCGCCGACCCTGGGCAGGGATTTCTTGACCGCATGATCAGCATGGTCGAAGGCGCGAAACGCCAAAAGACTCCCAACGAGATCGCGCTCAACATTTTGCTCGCAGGTTTCACCATCATCTTTCTCGTCGTATGCGCCACGCTTCTGCCCTATTCAATTTACAGCGTCGACGCCAGCGGGAGCGGCACGCCGATCACCATCACTGTGCTGATCGCTTTGCTCGTTTGTCTCATCCCGACGACCATCGGCGGTTTGCTTTCCGCCATCGGTATCGCGGGCATGGACAGAATGATTCAGCGCAACGTCATCGCCATGTCGGGTCGCGCAGTGGAAGCGGCAGGCGATGTGGATGTGCTGTTGCTCGACAAGACAGGCACGATCACGCTCGGCAATCGTCAGGCGGTCGAATTCATCCCCGTCAACGGCGTCAACGCGAACGACCTTGCCGAAGCCGCGCAACTCGCGTCGCTTGCAGACGAGACTCCCGAAGGTCGTTCCATTGTAGTGCTTGCCAAGGAAAAATTTGGTCTGCGCGGACAGACGATGGGCGCAAGCGAGAAAGCTCCGCATGGCATGCACTTCATCCCGTTTACCGCGCAAACCCGCATGAGTGGAGTCAATTACAACGGGACACAAATTAGAAAAGGCGCGCCTGACACAATGATTCAGTTGATTCAATCGAACGGGAACAGCGTCGCCTCAGATCTCAAGCCTACAGTTGATTCCATTGCCCGAGCAGGCGGCACGCCTTTAGTTGTGACTCGCGACAACAAAGCGCTGGGAGTCATTCACTTGAAGGACATCGTCAAAGGCGGCATGAAGGAACGCTTCGCGCAACTCCGCAAGATGGGTATCAAAACCGTGATGATCACGGGCGACAATCCGCTGACCGCCGCCGCCATCGCCGCCGAAGCAGGCGTGGATGATTTCCTTGCGCAAGCCACACCCGAAGCGAAACTCAAACTCATCCGCGAATATCAAACGGGTGGACGATTGGTCGCGATGACAGGCGATGGCACCAACGATGCGCCCGCACTCGCTCAAGCCGACGTGGCTGTTGCCATGAACACAGGCACGCAACCCGCCCGCGAAGCCGCCAACATGGTGGATTTGGACAGCAACCCAACCAAGTTAATTGAAATCGTAGAGATCGGCAAACAACTGCTCATGACTCGCGGCGCGTTGACCACCTTCAGTCTCGCCAATGATGTGAGCAAATACTTCGCCATCATCCCTGCCGCATTTGCCAGCACGTATCCGCAATTGAACGCGCTCAACATCATGCGCCTTGCCACACCTGAAAGCGCGATCATGTCGGCGGTGATCTTCAATGCGCTCATCATCATTGCATTGATTCCGTTGGCATTGCGTGGCGTGCCCTATCGAGCCGTCGGCGCGGCCCAGTTACTGCGTGACAATCTTTTGATCTACGGTCTCGGCGGTCTGCTCGTGCCGTTCGTTGGAATCAAAGTCATTGATATGTTGCTGGTGGCGTTGGGTCTAGTCTAATTCCGTCATTGCGAGGGCGGTGCTCTCATTGCGCTTGCACGCAGGGCAAGTGTCCGCCAGAAGCAATCTTATTATTAAGTCTGAGATTGCTTCGTCGGGCTGTCGCCCTCCTCGCAATGACGAGATATGGAGTACAAAATGAAAACAAAATTCTCTCTTTCCAAATTAGGTGGCATTCTTTCCGTTGTTGGGCTTGCTGCCGCCAGCCTTGCCCCAAATACATTGAATATCCCCGTCCCTCTGCGCCCGTGGATATTCATGTTCACCATCGCATGGACTTTACTACTCGCATCTGGAGTCTTTTCATGAAAGCACAACTTCGCCCAGCCATAACCTTGCTGGCATTCCTTACCCTCATCACTGGCGTGATCTATCCTCTCGCCGTAACAGGTCTCGCCCAAGTCATCTTCCCACACCAAGCGGATGGAAGCCTGATCGTCATTGACGGCAAGACCTACGGCTCGGAACTCATCGGTCAGCAATTCGATGACCCGAAATATTTCTGGGGTCGTCCCTCTGCGGCTGGGTATAACGCGGCGGCTTCATCTGGGTCAAATTATGGACCGATGAATCCGGCGTTGGAAGAAGCTGTGCAAGCCCGCATTGACGCACTCCATGCAGTTGACCCAAATAATCCGCTTCCAATCCCTGTTGACCTGGTCACCGCTTCGGCAAGCGGACTCGACCCGCATATCAGCGTGGCTTCGGCGTTGTATCAGGTCTCTCGTGTGGCATCCGCTCGCGGGTTGAGTGAGGCGGAAGTCACTTCCTTGGTTGAAGAATATACTGAAGATCGTCAGTTCGGAATATTCGGTGAGCCGCGAGTCAACGTCCTGTCCTTGAATCTTGCGTTGGATGGGATACAATAATTTTGATGGAACATCGCCCCGACCCAGATGAATTACTAAAAAACATTCAAGCCGAAGAAACCAAGCGCGGAAGGCTCAAAATCTTTCTTGGCTATGTGGCGGGCGTGGGCAAAACCTATGCCATGCTCGAAGCCGCACATCAGCGCAAACTTCAGGGCGTGGATGTGGTGGTGGGTTACATCGAAACACACAAACGCGCCGAGACCGAAGCGCTTGTACACGGCTTGGATGTGTTGCCGCGCAAACAGGTGGAATATCGCGGTGTCACTCTGCCTGAAATGGATGTGGATGCGGTCATTCAGCGCAAACCGCAATTGGTATTGGTCGATGAGTTTGCGCACACAAATGCGCCAGGCTCACGACATGCCAAACGCTATCAAGATGTGCAGGAGATTCTTGCAGCGGGGATCGATGTTTATACCACCTTGAACATCCAGCACCTTGAGAGCCTGAACGACATCGTGGCACAGGTGACGGGAGTCATTGTCCGCGAGACGATACCAGACCGCGTGATCGATGAAGCATCTGAGATCGAGGTCATTGACCTGCCGCCCGATGAATTGCTTGCGCGCTTGCAAGAAGGGAAAGTGTACGTTCCCGATCAGGCGGCGCGGGCAATACAGAAGTTTTTCCGCAAGGGGAATCTGACGGCGTTGCGTGAAATGTCTCTGCGCCGCGCCGCTGAACGCGTAGATGACCAAATGCGCGCCTACATGCAGACCCGCGCCATTCAGGGCATTTGGGCGGCGAGCGAACGTTTATTGGTTTGCATTAGTCCTAGCCCTTTGAGTGAGAGGCTCGTCCGCACCACGCGCCGATTGGCAGATGAACTTAACGCCGAGTGGATCGCCTTGTATGTGGAAACGCCACAATTCGCCTCCATGTCGCAAGATAAACGAAACCGTGTCGCTGGTATTTTGCAATTGGCGGAAGATCTGGGCGCGCGATCATATACCCTCTCTTCCAGCAATTCGATGGATTCTGTTTCGCAAACAATTATTGATTTTGCCCACAAAAATAACGTGACCAAAATTGTTGCGGGCAAACCGCTTCGCCCACGCTGGGAGGAGTTTTTGCGTGGCTCGCTGGTGGATCGATTGATTCACAAAAGCGGCGACATTGATATCTATGTTGTTACCAGTTCCGACAAACCATCTTTTCCGGCAGATGAATCTCCGCTGAAATTACACAGTTCGGTTTCGCGCTATCTCTGGAGTTTGCTGCTTGTCGCGATTGCCACACTGATCGGTTTTTTGGTGGTTGGCAATATCGAACCCACCAACCTGGTGATGATCTACCTGCTGGCGGTGGT
>JBAIYF010000581.1:0-1962 GCA_037916115.1 Anaerolineales bacterium | reverse complement strand
AGGGTGCCGTAGGCGAGTGGGGGTCGGGGGAATTGCAACCTGAAAACCCAAATAAGCGTAGAATTATCTGTGCAGTGAGATATGCAAAGGAGAAAAAATGACTGCACTAGTGCTTTATGTAGGAATTCGCCTATTGATCGCGTTAGTAGTGATCTATCTGCTTGCTGGTATTCGCTGGATCCCCAATACGCGCATCGGCATCGTGGAAAAACGCTTCAGCGGAAAAGGCTCCGTCAAGCAAGGTTTTATTGCCCTCAGCGGTGAAGCGGGCTTCCAACCCAAGGTGTTGCGCGGTGGTTTGCACTACCTGTGGGCGATCCAATACGTTGTCCATACCGCATCGCTCGTGACCATTCCACAGGGCAAGATAGGCTACGTTTTCGCCCGTGATGGTAGGCTGCTTGAACCGACTCAGACTCTCGCTTCGAACGAAGTGGCTTTCGATTTTCAGGATGTGGAGAGTTTCTTGAAGAATGGCGGTCAACGCGGACCTCAGCGCCGCATTCTGCGTGAAGGTACGTACGCCATCAACCTGATGCAATTCATTGTGCTGACAGATGAACGCGTCTACTCCCTGCCTCTCAGCCGCGAGGAACGCGATGTCATCAACCGCATGGCGCAGGTGATCGGTGAGCGCGGCGGCTTTACACCCGTCATCATCAAGGATACTGACGACAAGATCGGTATCGCGACCGTCCACGACGGACCGTCCCTGGGACAGGGCGAGATCATCGCTCCGGTGGTTGGTGACAACCCCAACGACCATGAAACCTATCACAACAAATTCCAAGACCCCGATAAATTCTTGAAAGCGGGCGGCTTCCGTGGTCGCCAACTTCAGGTGCTTGTAGAAGGTACTTATTACGTCAACCGTTTGTTCGCCACCGTGGAAATGATCCAGAAGACAGTTATCGAAGTCGGTAATGTTGGTGTGGTCGTTTCCTATACAGGTGAAACCGGTGAAGACCTCTCAGGCAAGGAGTATCGCCACGGTGAGTTGGTCGCACGCGGCAGACGCGGCGTCTGGGAAGAAGCCCTCCTGCCCGGTAAATATCCGTTCAACACCTACGCCGGGAAAGTTGTTTCCGTACCCACGACCAACTTCATCCTGAAATGGATCCGCAGCCAGACCGGCGCCCATCACTTCGATGAGAACTTGACTGAAGTCTCGCTCATTACCAAGGACGCCTTCGAGCCATCCCTGCCGCTTTCAGTGGTTGTCCACATTGACTACAAAAAAGCCCCGCTGGTTATTCAACGCTTCGGTGACATCAAACGTCTCGTAGAACAGACGCTCGACCCGATGGTCTCCTCGTACTTCAAGAACATCGGTCAGACCCGAACCTTGATCCAATTGCTGCAAGACCGCAGCGCCATCCAACAGGTGGCAAGCCAGGAGATGAAGGACAAATTCGAGCACTATAACCTTGAGTTGGAGGAAGTGCTGATCGGTACGCCTTCCTCGCCCGAAAACGATACGCAGATCGAAACCATTCTGACGCAATTGCGCTCCCGCCAGATCGCGGAAGAACAGGTCGAGACCTACGCCCGCCAGGAAAAAGCCGCTGTCAAGGAACGCGAACTCCGCGAAGCGGAATCCCGCGCCCAGATGCAGACCAGCATGACGCAAGCGGAATTGAACATCCAGATCCAGTCCAACCAGGGTAAAGCTGAGTACCAGCGCTCCATCCAGCAGGCGGCGCAGATCCGCGCTCTTGCGGAAGCAGAAGCCGAAAAGGTGGCACGCATCGGTATCGCGCAGGCTCTGGCGACCGAGGAACAAGTCCGCGCCTACGGTGGACCGCAGTTCCAGGTCACCCAGCAAGTCCTCAACCGCTTCTCCGAAGCCGTCCAACAATCGAAAGTGGATGTGGTGCCGCGCGTGGTCGTGGGTGCGAGCAAGGATGGCGGCAACGGCAACGTGATGGAAGCCCTGCTCACCATGCTGCTCTCAGACCGCTT
>JBAIYF010000580.1:0-5058 GCA_037916115.1 Anaerolineales bacterium | reverse complement strand
CTGCTCGAACTGGTCGAACTCGAACTGCGCGAACTGTTGAACAGCTATGGCTTCCCCGGTGACACGACCCCGATCGTGCGGGGCTCTGCCAAGCAGGCTCTCGACAGCGCCTCGACCGACCCGAACGCCGCTGAATACGCGTGCATCAAGGAATTGTTGCGCGTGGTGGACGAGTACATCCCCGAACCCAAGCGCGAAACCGACAAGCCGTTCATGATGGCGGTGGAAGACGTGTTCTCGATCAAGGGTCGCGGTACCGTGGTGACCGGACGTGTGGACCGCGGTATTGCCAAGAAGGGTGACGCGATCGAAATCGTCGGTCTGCGCGAAACCAAGTCCTCCGTGATCACCGGTATCGAAATGTTCCACAAGGAACTGGACGAAGCGGTGGCGGGAGACAACGCGGGCATCCTCCTGCGCGGTATCGAACGTGACGATGTGGAACGCGGACAGGTGCTGGTGAAGCCCGGTTCGGTGACCCCGCACAAGAAGTTCCTGGCGGAAGTGTACGTATTGAAGAAGGAAGAAGGCGGTCGCCACAAGGCATTCTTCAGCGGCTACCGTCCCCAGTTCTACATCCGCACGATGGATGTGACGGGTGACATCACCCTTCCTGAAGGTGTCGAAATGGTGATGCCTGGTGATAATGTGAACCTGACCGTGGAGTTGATCGTGCCGGTCGCTCTGGAGCAGGGTTCGAAGTTCGCCATTCGTGAAGGCGGTCTCACCGTCGGCGCGGGTGTCGTCACCAAGATCATTGCGTAAGGCGGAGAGAAATGGCTAAGCAAAAGATTCGTATTCGCCTTAAGGCCTATGACCATCGCGTTCTTGACCAAACTGCCAAGCGGATTGTCGAAACGGCTGAGCGTACTGGTGCCCATGTAGTTGGTCCTGTACCCTTGCCAAGTAAGAAAGAACGCTATACAATACGGCGCTCTTCATTCATTGACAAAGACTCTCATGAGCACTTCGAGATTCGCACACACAACCGTTTGATCGATGTGTTGGATCCCGACTCAAAGACAATTGACATGCTGATGCGGCTTAACCTGCCTGCCGGTGTCGATATCGAAATCAAAATCTAGTTTGAATAACCCGTCATGCGGGACATTGTCCCGCATGACGTCACGTTAGAGACGGCGCAAGAGTTTGATTGTGCGCGAACAACAGGTTCGCCTCACACTCAAGCTGACTGTGCCGCACGGAGATGATGCGGTCGTTGCCCCGACTGGCAGTCTCGTCAATATCTTGTAAAGGAGAAAATTGAGCATGTTGAAAGGGCTGATAGGTCGAAAGATCGGCATGACCCAGATCTTCGATGAGCAAGGTGTTGCCTATGCGGTGACCCTCATCGAGGCTGGGCCTTGTGTTGTTACCCAAGTCCGCACGGCTGAGAAGGAAGGGTATTCTGCAGTGCAACTTGGCTTTGGCGAAACAAACCCCAAGCGCCTCACACAGGGGCAGGTTGGGCATTTGAAAGCCAATGAAATTTCCCCTCTGCGTTACCTCCGCGAATTCCGCGCCAAAGAGCATGGTTTGAAAGTCGGCGACAAAGTTACAGTCGGCGACGCTTTTGTCGTTGGCGAGCGTGTGGATGTGATTGGTATCAGTAAGGGTAAAGGTTTTGCTGGCGGCGTGAAGCGCTACCACTTCCATGGTATGAATGCTACTCACGGTACCTCCGACCGCAACCGCGCACCCGGTTCACGTGGCTCCGGTACAACACCGGGTCGTGTGTATAAGGGTGCTCGTGGGGCTGGTCACATGGGTGTGGACCGCGTCACTGCGCAGAACATCAAAGTTGTTATGGTGGATCCGGAGCGAAATCTGATCGCCATCAACGGCGCTGTTCCCGGCGGCAAGGGGAGCCTCGTCATGATCAAGGAGTCGCGCAAGCAATAAGGCGCGCAGGAAATCGGAGCGAGAATACCATGAAAGTAGATGTTCTTGATATGAAGGGCAAGAAGGTACGCGAGATCGAACTTCCCGCGAACCTGTTTGAAGCCCCTGTAAATGTTGACTTGATGCACCAAGCGTATGTTCGTCAGATGGCGAATGCACGACTCGGTACGCACGACACCAAGGTCCGCGGTGAAGTTCGCGGCGGCGGACGCAAACCCTGGAAACAGAAGGGGACCGGCCGTGCCCGTCAGGGTTCGAGGCGTGCAGCTCAGTGGGTTGGCGGTGGTCGTATCCATACCCCGCATCCTCGCAGCTATGAACTTCGCATGCCGAAGAAGATGCGCCAGGCGGCGCTTCGCTCGGCTTTGTCCGTGAAGGCTTCAGAGGCTTCCATTGTTATTGTGGATGATCTCAATATCGATACGCCCAAGACCAAACTGGTGGCTGAAACGCTGGGTAATTTGGTTGGCACTTCCACCGCTTTGGTGTTGATGCCCGCCAATGACCAGAATTACGATATGGTGATGCGCAGTGCGAGTAATCTTGAGAATGCCAAAGTGCTTCTCGCCAGTTACCTGAATGTGCGCGACATCATGAATTTCGACAAGGTCGTCCTGCCTGTCAAGACGATCGATGCGCTGGTTGCGCACTTAGGATAGGAGAGAGACATGACAGACCTTTATAGTGTCCTCGTCCGCCCGCTGGTGACCGAAAAGTCCAACACCCAGTCCAGCAAAATGGGTCAGTATGTTTTTGTTGTTCGCAACGATGCAACCCGAACCATTGTTAAGGACGCTTTGGAGACCCTTTTCGAAGTCACCGTGGCGCGTGTGAATATTGTCAACGCCCCTGCGAAACGCGGACGTCGCGGTCGTTCCCGCCGTTTGGTGGTGCGCCGCCCCGCTTTCAAAAAGGCGATCGTTACCCTTGCCGAGGGAAGCAAACCCCTCGAGATCTTTGAAGGGGTGCAGTAATGGCAGTCAAGAAGTACAAACCAGTTACCCCCGGCATGCGCGACATGACCGGATATACCTTTGAGGAAATCACCAAGTCCACCCCGGAACGCTCCCTGCTTGTCATTAAGAAGCGCTCTGGTGGTCGTAATGCCTACGGTCGTGTGACTGTTCGCCATCGTGGTGGCGGCGCTCGCCGTTATATTCGTGTGGTGGATTTCAAACGCGAAAAGTTTGGTATTCCTGCGAAGGTTGCCGCAATCGAATACGATCCGAACCGTACCGCGCGCCTCGCACTTCTGCACTATGCTGATGGCGAAAAGCGCTACATTGTTGCCCCTGTGGATTTGAAGGTTGGTGACAGCGTAATGTCCGGTCCCAATGCGGAGATCCGTTCGGGCAACGCTCTGCCAATCAGCAATATTCCGGTTGGTACGATGATCCATAATATTGAGATGAAGCCCGGCAAGGGCGGACAACTTGTCCGTTCAGCTGGAGGCGCGGCTCAACTGCTCGCCAAAGAAGGCGACTTTGCCCAGATCCGCATGCCCTCCGGCGAAGTCCGCCTCATTTTCCAGGTTTGCTATGCCACCATTGGTCAGGTTGGTAATCTTGATCATGGTAATGTCAAACTTGGTAAAGCCGGTCGCAAGCGCCACCTGGGCATTCGCCCGACGGTCCGCGGTACAGCCATGAGCCCCCGCGACCATCCACATGGTGGTGGTGAAGGCCGCCAGCCAGTTGGTCTTCCCGGTCCCAAGTCGCCCTGGGGTAAGCCAACCCTTGGCAAGAAGACCCGCCTTAACAAGAAGACGGATCAGTACATTGTGCGTCGTCGCAGCAAGACGAACCGCTAGTAGATGAGGTAAGCAGATATGTCACGATCATTGAAAAAAGGCCCGTACATTGAGCCGAAACTGCTCAAGCGTATCGAAGCCATGAACCAGAAAAAAGAAAAGAAGGTGGTTCGCACTTGGAGCCGCGCTTCTGTGATCTTCCCTCAGATGGTGGGTCACACAATCGCTGTTCACGACGGACGCCGCCATGTGCCGATCTATATCACGGAAAACATGGTTGGTCACCGCTTGGGCGAATTTGCCCCGACACGTACATTCCGCGGACATCAGGCCGCTGAGAAGGCAGCGTAAGGAGAACGACATGACTGATATTCAAGCTCACGTTCGTTTTCTCCCGCAGTCAGCCCAGAAGGTCCGTGCTGTCATTGACACAGTGCGTGGCAAGAGTGCCAATGAAGCACTGGAGATCCTCAAATTTGTGAACAAGCGCGCTGCCGGTCCGGTTTATAAGCTGGTGGCTTCCGCTGTAGCAAATGCCGAAGAAAACTTCGGCGTCAGCCGCGATGACCTGTTCGTTGCCAAGATCACCGCTGACGAAGCCCCGACCCGTAAGTGGCGCCGTTTCGGTGCACGTGGTCGTTTCAAGCCGCTTTTGCGCCGCAGTTCCCATGTGACGGTTATTTTGCGCGAGCGCGGAGCATAGGAGATATATATGGGTAGAAAAGTACATCCCGTTGGTTTTCGTCTTGGAATCAATCAGCCGTGGGGGGGGCGTTGGTTTGCCGAGGGAAGCACCTATCGCCAGCAGTTGCACCAGGATTTTGCCATTCGTGGTTTGTTGCTGGGCAAGCTTTCCAAGGGCGGCGCTGCTGCCAATGAGAAAATCCGCGAACTGCGCAAGGAACTCCCTGATTCGATCCGCGATGGCAAGGCTGGCATCTCTCATGTTGATGTGGAGCGCACTCCCGGAAAGATTCGCATCGCAATTCACACTGCCAAACCCGGCATTTTGATCGGTCGTAAAGGTGAAGGTGTAAAGAAGATCCGCACTGCACTCGAAGCACTGGTTGGCAAGAAGATCGAATTGGACATCAAAGAAATTTCGAATCCTGACCTCGACGCTAAACTGGTTGCCAAGAACATTGCTGACCAGCTCGAACGCCGTATTGCGTATCGACGTGCTATGAAGCGTGCCATTCAGCAAGCCATGAAACAGGGCGCCGAAGGCATCAAGATCCTTGTTGGCGGCCGCTTGGGTGGTGCTGAAATGTCTCGTGATGTCTGGCTTCGTGAAGGACGTGTTCCTCTCCAGACCCTGCGCGCAAACCTGGATTTCGCTACCGATGAAGCCCTGACCACATACGGTCAGATCGGCGTCAAGGTGTGGATTTACAAGGGTGAAGTAA
>JBAIYF010000579.1:0-4324 GCA_037916115.1 Anaerolineales bacterium | reverse complement strand
GGAGGAGTACATCGGCTTCGTGGTGATGGGCGGGGCCATGATGGCCTTCTGGATGAACGTGCTGTGGAACATGTCCTCCCAGCTCTACTGGGAAAAGGAGCAGGGCAACCTGGCGCTCTATATCATGGCGCCGGGCTCCATGATGGCCATCCTGCTGGGGATGGCCGTGGGAGGCATGGTGGCGACGCTGCTGCGCTCGGTGGTCATCATGGTGCTGGGCTCGTGGATGTTCGACATCCACTACACCATGGTCAACCCGCTGCAGCTCTTTGCGGTCTTCTGCCTTTCGATGGTGGCCCTCTACGGGATGGGGATGATGTTCTCCTCGGCGTTCCTGCTCTTCGGGCGGGAGGCCTGGGCCATCTCCGACCTGATCCAGGAGCCGGTCAACCTAATCTCGGGCTTTTACTTCCCGATCAAGTCACTGCCGTTCTGGGTGGCGGCGGGCGCTTCGATCATTCCGCTAACCTTGGGCATGGATGCGATGCGTCAGTTGATCTTCCCGACCGGGTTTAAGTTCGGCTTTTTGAGCGTGGGCACCGAGATCGCGATTCTGACGGTGCTTTCGGTGGTGTTCCTTGTGACGGCGAAGTTCCTGCTTGCCCGTGTAGAGAAATTGGCGGTGAGAGAGGGCAGGATTACGGAGAGTAGACGATAGGGACAAGTGACAAGGTGCCAGGGACTAGGAAACCCTTTTTTCCTGATCCCTGAGACCTAATCCCTACTACGGAGAATTTATGCAAACTTCAACTTCATGGCGTTCGTTCCGCATGGCGGCGTGGCTGGGCTGGGTGATCGAGTCCAATTGGACCGACCCGTTCCTGTTCGCGGTGTATTCCATCGTCAAGCCGGTTTCGGGCGCGGCGATCCTGGTCATTATGTATGGCATCATTTCGCAGGGCAATTACGACAGCGCGATGTTCCCATACATTTACTTGGGCAATGCCTTTTACATCTACGTCGGCGCGGTAATGACGGGCGTTTCGTGGGCGGTGGTCGATGACCGCGAGCATTACAAGACGCTCAAGTATATGTACATTGCGCCGATCCACATTCCGCTGTACCTGCTGGGACGCGGCGTGGCGCGTTTCATCACCGGCTCGATCGCGGTGTTCATCACCCTGCTGGCGGGTATCCTTTTCCTGAACGTGAACATCAACTTTGCCGAGGTGAATTGGCTGCTGTTCTTTACCACTCTCATTGTTGGTGTGGTGATGCTGGCAATGCTCGGTTTACTGCTGGCTGGGTTGACTTTGATGACCGTCCGGCATGAGGGTTTTATTGGTGAAGCAACAGCGGGTGCGCTCTACATTTTCAGCGGGGCGATCTTCCCGTTGAACGTCCTGCCGGAGTGGCTGCAGCCGATCGGCTACTTCATGCCCACCACCTATTGGCTGGAACTCTTGCGCCGGTCACTGGTGGGCAATGTGGCGGCGGCATTCCCCACGCTGGCAAACTTCAGCGACATGCAGATCCTTGGCATTTTGGCGGGCTTGAGCCTCTTTTTTGGAACGATCAGCATCTTCGTCTTCCGCTGGTGCGATGGCATCGCGCGTGAGCGTGGTCTGATCGACCGGACGACAAATTATTAGAAAATAGTTACGCAATTGCGCCGCGCTGAAATGGGTGATATAAAGTGCATCCATTCGCGCGGCGTAATTTTTTAAGAGGATAAAACATGAAATTGATCAGTATCAATGCAGGGAAAGAACAAATTCAAATCAACAAGGGACGGGAAGAGGTCACAGGTATTTATAAAATGCCAGTATCAGGACCCGTCGATATCACCACACTTGGAATAGCAGAAGACTTCATTGGCAGCCCCAAACATCACGGCGGACCTGACCAGGCGCTTTATGTTTATGGCGAAGCGGATTATGAATGGTGGGCAAAAGAAACCGGGCGCGACATGTTTCCCGGTCTGTTCGGGGAGAATCTCACCGTCAGCGGGTTGGCTTGCGGCGATTTCAATATCGGCGATTATCTGTATATCGGTAATGTGACCCTGCAAGTGACCGGTCCTCGTATTCCTTGCGGGACATTTGCCGCAAAAATGGAAGATTCGCAGTGGGTGAAAAAATTCAGTGCAGCGGAGCGTCCTGGCTTTTACGTCCGCGTTTTGCAGGAAGGGATGTTAACCGCCGGGGATGAAGTGCGTCTTGAAAAATATGTGGGTGAGACGCTCTCGCTCATTGATGTATACCGCGCTCATTATGATAAGGCGGGACGAAATGAAGAGGTTTTACGCAGGCATCTTGCTGCGCCTTTATCCATTCGCATGCGGGAGAAATATGAAGGGGAGCTACGTGAACTAACGGGTTAGTTCGCGAGTGCAGGAAGTGTGAAGTAGAATGTCGAACCATTGCCGAAGCTGCTTTCCACCCAGATCCTGCCGCCATGCACTTCAATGATGCGTTTGACCAATGCGAGCCCTACACCTGTACCTTCCGATTTTGCGTCCAATTTATTGAACAGTTCAAAAATACGGTTGTGATATTCGGGCGCAATGCCCATTCCATTGTCCTTTACATAGAGTATCGGTTTGCCGTCTTCCATGCCGCGCGCGCCGATCTCGATCTGCGGATTGGTTTGGTCTCCCATATATTTTGCGGCATTGTCCAATAGATTTTGAATCACCTCGGAGAGCCGCGGCAGGTCTCCGATTACGGTTGGAAGATCAGGCTGGATGATTACTCTACACCCTGTTGCTTCCAACCGCCCATGCACTGCCTCCAGGGATTCGCGTACAAGATTTTCAAACGGCGCTTCAACAGGCGGGTTGACCATCCGCCCGATGCGGGAAAGGTCAAGTAGTTCCATGAGGAGCCGTTGCATTTTATCCACTGCCCCATCAATACGTGTCAAGTCGCTTTTGAAGCGTTCAACATTGTTCGCAGCAACATCCTGTTCGAGATAGCGCAGGAATCCGGCAATGGTCACAAGCGGAGACTTAAGGTCATGCGAGACCGTGTAGGTGAATCGTTCCAATTCGCTGTTCTTCTCCTCCAGTTCCTTGATCAGCTTTGCCCGCTCTGTCAGTTCATTTTGCAGGTCTGAGAACAGGCGTGCATGTTCAAGAGCAATGGATACCTGGTTGGCATAGTTCACAGCCAATTCGGCGTCGCGGTCTGTGAACTGTCCGACTTGTTTCCCATCTAATGAAATAAAACCGATGAATTTTCCGCGAACTTTAAGCGGAACAGCCAGCCAGCCGTGGATGTAATTGAGCGGCGGATTTTGGAATTGGGTATATTGTTCCTGTACGTCATTTAATAATACATAAGGTTTTGTACTTTCCCACAACGGGTAATCAGGCTCATTGAACCCGATCGGGAATGTACTTGTAGCGCCATGCGGCAATCCGTGCGCGCCGACCATTCGGGCGGCACTGTCTTCATATAACCAGACCGATGCGCTGTCGTATTGGACAACCCGCTTGAGCTGTGTCAGGATCTGTTGGATCGCTTCCGAAATATTCAGCGTGGAGGTGACGATTTCGGTGGTTTCTCTTAGAGTCTCTGCTTCGGAATTCCTGTTCTTTAGTTCGGCGATCAACTTCTTTTTTTCACCTAGCTCATTTTCGAGCGCTTCGCTGTTCAGGGAGCGCTCTACAGCAGCGCCCAGCATGCCTGCAGCCAGTTTGATGACGTTTACTTCATTCAAACTCCACTCGCGTTCATTGTTCACATCATCAAATCCAATTGTGCCCCATTGTTCTCCATTCACGATGACCCGTATTTCAAGCAGTGATTTCACACCAATGGAGCGAAGATATTCCTTCTCGAATTCATTCAACCATGAGGTGCTCCCTACAAGCGGCTCTCCCCTGTCCAAAATATCGTACATGCGTTCAAACCCCATCGCTTGCAAGGGCAGGTTCTGGAATTCAGGATTACCCAGGTCGGTTTCCAAACCTGGGCGTGTCCATTCATAGGTCATGGAGGATAGGATGGCTCCGTCTGGACCTGTATGTTTTTCAAACAGGTAGGCATGTGAGACGTTGAACTCCGTACCCAGCCTTTCAAGGACGGAGTCGATGGTCGCGCGCCAGTTAGCACTCCTTAGGAATTGTTCCGCTGCAAAGGTTACAGCCTGCAGCAGAGACTCGCGCTGGCGGAGGTTTTCGGATAGCTCCTTCCGTTCTTCGATTTCATCTTGAAGGTTGGACATTCCCTTGTTAAGGGATGTATTCAGCCAGTGAGCCAGAACGGCAGTAATGGTGACTGCAAAAGCGGTTGAAAAAAAGTCGCCAGGTACACTTTGGATCAGTTGACCCGGCTGGTACAACCCGCTGATCTCTCCAAACACCAGCCAGCCCAGGCTT
>JBAIYF010000578.1:0-3679 GCA_037916115.1 Anaerolineales bacterium | reverse complement strand
CTGGAGATTTCTTTGGCGGAAGACGCAGCAGCTGTGACAATGCCGGGGCGGTATTCGCTTCGAACTGCCTCTACCAAACGTTGGAATTTTAGATCTTCCGCTTCACCAATCACCGCAACTTGTTTCAACGTCCCCGTGGCGAGTTGCGCCGCTGTGAGCCATCTACTAAAACCAAGCGGATAGCGTAAAGCAAATTTTGTTACCAAGCCAAGCGACCTCTCCGCAAGGTCACGATAGCGACCGTCATCTGTGTATGCGGATAGTTTTATCAGGGCTTCGCAGGCAAGGGCATTGCCTGAAGGGGTGGCATTATCTTGTACATCTTTCGGGCGGAAGAGCAGGTCACCTGCGTTGTTTGGAGTGTCGAAGAAACCGCCTTCAGAGTCACTGAATTTCTCGATCATTTCGTCTGCCAGTTCTTTGGCGGCACTGAACCATTTGGGATTGAAGTCGGTTTGATAGAGTTCAAGCAGACCAAGAATGAAACTTGCATAATCTTCAAGGAAAACCTCGCTGGTAGTTTTGCCATCGCGCCACGAGCGGCGTAACTGTCCATTAGGGCGGAGATGGGTGAGTAGAAAATCTGCGTTGCGCGTAGCCAGATTGAGGTAGATGTTGTCAGGCGAAGTTGACTCTGCGAGGGTGCGGGCTGCTTCGGCGAAGGCTGCCAACATGAGACCATTCCATGCGGTCAGGACTTTGTCATCGGTGCCGGGGCGGATGCGTCCAGCACGGGCAGCATAAAGCTTGGAGTGAGATTCGGCTAATTTTGCTGGAACCATTTCCGGGTCCAGTTTGAAGCGGGCGGCGAGGGAGGCATCGTCGATGGCGCGCTGCAAAACCGTTTTGCCTTCCCAGTTCCCTTTGGCGGTGATGCCGTACGCCGCTTCAAAAAATTCAGAGTCTTCTTTTAGGGTGTCGCGGATCTCGTCGAGAGTCCACACATAGAACTTGCCTTCTTCACCCTCTGAGTCGGCGTCGAGCGAGGAGTAAAAGCCGCCTTGTGGGTGGGTCATTTCTTTTTCAATGAAGGCAAGCGTTTCTTTGATGATGCGTTTGTAGAATGGGTCGCGGGTGATTTGCCAGGCATGGAGATAGGCGCGGGTGAGCAGGGCGTTGTCGTAGAGCATTTTTTCGAAGTGCGGCACCCGCCACTGGTTGTCGGTGCTGTAACGTGAAAATCCGCCGCCGACCACATCGTACATGCCGCCGCGTGCCATGGCGTAAAGATAGTGTTTGGTGAGCTTGTTGTATTCATCTGTCTTGCGGACGTGGGCGTTGTGCAGCAGGAATTCGAGCGCCATGGCTTGCGGGAATTTGGGCGCGTCGCCCCAGCCGCCATACCCCCAATCATAAGACTCCAACATGGACTTTGCGATGGCGTTGAGATGCTCTTGTGTGAGGGTTTCACTGTCCTGGCTTTTGACTTGCGCGCTGATATGTTGGTAAACCTTGCCGCTGGTCTTTAGTACTTCTTCACGGTCGTGTTGCCATGCGTTCGAGAGCCCGGCGAGCACTTCCATGAATGAGGGCATGTTGTACCGGCGAACTGGCGGGAAGTAGGTTCCCGCGTAGAATGGTTTGAGATCGGGCGTGAGAAAGACGGACATGGGCCAGCCGCCTGAGCCGGTCATGGCGATGGTCGCTTGCATGTAGATGTTATCGAGATCGGGGCGCTCTTCACGATCCACTTTGATATTGACGAAGTGCTCGTTCATGAAAGCCGCTGTTTCAGGGTTTTCAAAAGATTCATGCTCCATCACGTGACACCAGTGACAGGCGGCATAGCCTATGCTTAGGAAGATGGCTTTATTTTCGGCTTTCGCTTTATTTAGCGCTTCTTCTCCCCAGGGGTACCAATCGACGGGGTTGTTTGCGTGTTGAAGTAAGTACGGGGAACTTGACGATGCAAGGTGGTTGGACATGGGTGACCTTTGTCAAAAAATGAGATTGCAAGATTATAGCCCATGCTCATTGCTTCATGCCTTTCCTGGAATCAAAATGTCTCAGGTGTATTGCCTGAGACATTTTGATTTATTTATTCTTCAGCAAGAACTCTCTTGAAAAACTCCGTGGAATAATCTTGCAGACCGGGGCGGTCATGCCCGAAGCCTTCCACTAAAAGGAATTGGACATTGGCTCCCTCTTCCTGATAGATCGCTTCTGCATCATCCCAACGGGACAGCGGGTCTGACCCAAAGAGCCCATCCACCACTGCGGCATGATCTGCCTCCCACCCGTCGGTGAAGTCCAGCGAGTCGTTGTCATCTTCCGTGCCCATATAGATCAGCTGCGGAATGGCATTGTAGGTCGCCGCATCGAACGGACTGCCGGTCAATTCTTGCAGGTCGGCGATGCCTGCGGGGTAATTCAGTGTAGTGCCCTCAAAATCTGCTACGGGCAGCACCGGGAAACCTCCCGGCGAACCGATGGTTGCCGCTTTCACCCGGTCGGGGTGCAAAATGGCGAAACGATTGGCGAACATGCCGCTGGCGGAAAATCCCTGAATGAAAATGCGTTCATCTGTGGAAAGTCCTTGCAGGGCAAGGCTGGCACGGGTCTGGTCGATCATGGCGATCAACTGCAGGTCGATGCGCGCCAGGTCTTCACGTTCGGTGGTGAGCGTATCGCGGTCGATGGCGTGTGTAAGGATATGCCAATCTTCAGCGGGGCGCAGGAAGGCAGGCACCAGCAAGACTACGCCCAGTTCATCGGCAATCGCTTTGCGCTCGAAACCGGTCCACCAGGCATCGCGTTGATGCACAGTTGGGTCGTCTGAATTGATGCCTGAATTGTTCGGCTGCACGAGAATGGTCGCCTGCCCGCCGTTCTCCACGATTTCTCTTGCACCCGGCGAAACATAGACGTAGAAGTCTGCATAATACCCGTTCTCAGGGCTGGCTTCAAAGCGCTGCACTTGCAGGGCGTAAGGTCCGATCCATGCCGCGGCAGAAAGGACAACGATAAAAATCAATAAACCTGTTACCTGTAAAACTCTTTTCATTTTCTCTCTCATCATGTTTCGTATCGTACCAAAGGGACTGTTTTCATACACCCCACCGGGGAGTGGAAACAGGAATGCTATTTCTGTGGAGCGTGCCGCAAGATGAAGTAGGAAGTGCTATTCACAACACCGTTTTCGATGGGCTGGGTGCGGTCGGCGTAGATGGCTTCGGCGAACACTTCACCCTTGGTGTACTTCCAATCACGGATGATATAGGCTTGCTGCCCGGCATCCAACAGGTCGGGGTGCAGGTACCAGAAGTGGGTATTCCAATCGAGCGGAATGTTGATGGCTTGCCCGGCACAGTTCATGCTCAGGCTGGCGGTCATGATATCGAACCAGAGTTTCATTTCTATTTTGACGGTATTGCCAGATATATTCATGGAGCCGTCGAGGACCTTCATGGTGCTGTCCTGATGCGGGTATTCCTGCGAACAACCGGGGGTGGGCGGCATACTCACTTCAAAAGTGCGGTACGTAAGCGGTTGCTGGGTTGAACCGGCAAGTTTGCCATCGAGCCCGAATTGAAAGATCGTGCCGCCGTTGCTTTCCACTTCGCTGATCCAGGACATATCAGATTGTCCTTCCACTTTGGAGTCGAGAATCAGTTCAAACGAGGCGCAGCGCATGTATTTCTCGGCATACTGATTCCGGTCGATGCCATTGAGAGACATC
>JBAIYF010000577.1:0-2384 GCA_037916115.1 Anaerolineales bacterium | reverse complement strand
AAGTTCGGCGCGAATTCATATCCTTCAATGGTGATATTGGAACCATCACGGATGCCCACTTCTTCGATCTCGTCAAAGAGGTGATCAGCCGCATAGCGGGCAAAGACATCTGCCATACCCGGCTCTACGCCAAAGCCAACGAGCGCAAGCAAGCCTTTCTTTTCCCAGTCTTCGGCTTTTTCAAATTGATAATCGCCAAGTTTTACCCCGGGTTTGTTGAATGGGTCGGTGGGATGCGGCTCAGAGAGTGTCATCGCCATATCCATGTAATTTGCACCGACATTGTAGGCAGCATCGAATATCTGTTTATTGAAAATGGGGTCAACCGAGTTCATAATGAGGTCAACCTGATATTTCTTCGCGAGGTCTTCGATGCTCTTCTGGTTGCTCGCATCAATGAATTCGACCGGGAAACGGGCATTATCCCCCAGTTTTTTCTGCACCTCTTCGGCACGTTTGACGTTATAATCAGCCAGCACCATCAACTCAAGCCAGTCTCGCTTTTTGGCGATGGCTGCAATGGCTTCCCCGACTCCACCCACTCCGACTAATAATACTTTCATGAGATTTGATTCTCCGTTTAGTTTTATAACCCGCTCCAGCGAGTTAGATTTACAAAAATGAATCCCGCCGCAGAAAATGCGGCGGGACAGACTGTACTTTTACCGACGATAATGCGTATTCGCCTGATCTCCTGGAAAAATGGAGATCATCATGGACGTAAGATACACTTTCACAAAGGTATCCCCCACAGTCTTTAGTACACGAGCTAGGGCTTTCATTAGAACCTTTCAGTTGGCTCTGCGTGCTGGATCCGTTTCCAGTGCAGACAAAGTTTTGAAACGCCGCAGCAGGCTCAAAGTCCGTGCTGAAGCGGGGTTTCCATCAGAAGTAAATTTCTTTGATGATCTTCAAGTAGATGAAGGATTCCGTCTCACGGACTCCATCGACTTTGGCGAGTTTTTCGGTCATGAAGTTGAGCATGTCTTCATGGTCGGCGCAGAAGACTTCAATCATCAGGTCGTACCTGCCGCTGGTGGCGACGATGTAAACGACTTCATCAAACTTGGCGATCTTGTTCGCGACTTCCATCATTTTGCGCCCGTCGGTGCGGATGCCGATCATGGACATGGTACGTTTGCCCATCATCAAGGGATTGGTGACGGCAACGACTTTGAGGTAACCAAGATCCACAAGCCGGTTGTAACGCTGACGGATCATGCCTGGCGAGACGTTTAACTGCTCTGCCAACTGCGCAAAAGCGACCCTGCCGTCATTGCGAAGCGCATTTATAATATGACGGTCGATATCATCCAGGCGGTCACGAGGTCCATTACTGATATTGCTTTCCATTGGGTCATTTTATAACTTTTTGTTATTTTTGTCAATGATTTTTTGATTATTTTTTATAATTTAGTGATTTTTTATGAATAATAGTTATTTTAGGATAAAAATAGCGCTGACTTGACTTGCCAGCGCTATTTTTTTATTGCTCACCCTTGGTTCCTGCCCAAATATTGTTGTACAGTGTGGTTGCCTCCCCCACATCCAAAACAAAATGCCCGCGAAGCCAAGCCTCTGGTGGAATGTTGGTCACAGTTGATTTCATGTAATTGTTGTAATACTTTTCTTCATTTTGACTGGCATATTCCAATGCAGCAAGATTGGGAGTGGTCACCGGGTAATCACGCAGAACAAGCCAGGCAACATTTCCTTGAGCCGTATAGTTGAGCCACGCATAGGCGGCATCCACATGACGAGACGTGCTTGGTATTGCCCAATTTTCCTGCCACAATATGGCACCTTCAGAAGGGTAAACATATTGGAAAGCAGAGTTCTCGTTTTGCAGGTCGGGAACGTAAGACGAGCGAATAATTCCGAGATCAACATTACCTGAAAGAAGGGACACGGCTGGGGTTTCACCGTCAAAGATCTTTATGTTTGGAACCAATTCCCCTAACCGTTCCTGGGCGGATTTTAATTGTTCTTCGTTCTTACTATTCACATCATAACCAAGCGTCAAAAGGCTCATGCCGATCACCGGGCGACCATCGTCCGGCATGATCATCCGCTGAATATAATCATCATTCCATAAATCTTTCCATGAATTGATCGGATTATCAATAACGCCAGTATTTACAACAATACCATAGGAACCCGCCTGATATGGTATTGTATATTTATTAGCGGGGTCGAAAAATAAATTAAGATGTTTTGGGTCGAAGTGCCCCACAGAGGGGGACTTATCAAGATTTAGTTGCTGAAGTTTTCCGTCTCGAATTAAGAAAGGTGTTATAAGCGCCGATGACTGAAGCAGATCGTAATTGACTCCGCCATTCGACAGCCTAATATACAATTCCTCATCAGAGTTGAATTCATAGCGA
>JBAIYF010000576.1:0-1661 GCA_037916115.1 Anaerolineales bacterium | reverse complement strand
TTTTTACCCGCAAAAGAAGAAGATCGTTTCCACCCCTATTGAACATCCGTCTGTGACAAATACGTTAGCGTATTTGGAAACTCAGGGCGTGGTCGTGGAATTCTGTCCAGTGGACAATCAAGGGCGTGTACAACTTGCTGAATTGGAAAAGCTGGTAGATGAAGACACGTTTTTAGTCTGCTGCATCCTAGCCAATAATGAAACGGGTGTCATTCAAGACATCCAAGCAGTGACAAAGATCGCGAAAGCGCATGGCGCACTGGTGCTGACTGACTGTGTGCAAGCCTTGGGGAAGATACCAATTGAAGTCCATGCTTGGGATGTGGACTACGCCTCGTTCTCGGCACATAAGCTTTACGGTCCGAAGGGAGCCGGGGCTTTGTACGTCAAACAAGGCAGCCCGTTTACGCCCTTCCTGCATGGCGGTCATCAAGAAAGCGGCTTGCGGGCTGGGACAGAGAGTATTCACAACATCGTCGGGTTTGGTGCGGCATGTCAGCAAGTGGATAAACTTCTGGCACATGCCGGTCATGTTCGCGCGTTGAGAAGGCAGTTAATACAGCAATTCAAGGAAATCAAGCCAGATTGTGTTGTCAATTCGCCGGAAACGGATTCGGAGTGCCTACCAAACACGATTAGCATCACCTTCCCCGGTGTGGAAAATGCCGGGCTGATGGGCATGTTGGATTATCACGGAATTGCTGTCTCCGCCGGTTCGGCGTGCAGTACAGGTGAAGATACGCCTTCGCATGTGTTGAAAGCAATTGGGGTATCCGATAAAGCTGCTCGCGAGACAATTCGCATCAGCCTTGGGCATGATACTTCGACAAGGGATATTCAATACATGGTGCGGGTCGTGCGCGATTATCTAGAGGGTCGCATTTCGTTCGTCAACATGCTGGCTCCGGCCCAACTTAATGAGACGATCCTATTCAGCAACGATACGTTCATCCTAGACGTACGCCCATCAGATGACCGGCAACGGCACAAGGGATTGCCGAACGCACATGAGGTCAACCCGTTGTATGTGGAACGATATTTGAAGCAACTTCCCCGCGATAAACAGATCCTTGTCTATTGCCCGGGGGGCGGACTTTCGGTGATGATCTCGTATTACTTGAAGGCAAAAGGTTTCAAACGCATCACCAACCTGCGCGGTGGACTCGATGCATGGCGCAAACGTCGCAGTGACTTGTACGAAAAATATGCCGGGCAGAATGTCACGGTGCTTGAAGCAGACAATTTAAAGTAACAGAGTCTATTATGCTGGAAATTGCCAAAGATGTTTTTCAAATTCCCGTCATGCCACGCCAGTTGGTCAATGTATATCTGGTCGGCTCAACATTGATCGATGCAGGGATCAAAACTTCAGGGCGAACGATACTTCGCAAAATCGGGAATCGTCCATTGACTGCCCATGCGTTGACCCATGCCCATCCGGATCACCAGGGTGCCAGTGCAGAAATATGTGAGCGTTTCAACATTCCATTTTGGGTAGGGCGGAAAGACGTATCAGCGGCCGAAAGTGGACAGATCGCGCCCACCATGCCACATCCCACGCACCCCATTACCCGCTTTGAACAATCCTTCATGGCGGGACCTGGGCATCCCGTGAACCGTGCTTTGCAGGAAGGCGATAAGGTAGAGGACTTTGTGGTGAT
>JBAIYF010000575.1:0-5320 GCA_037916115.1 Anaerolineales bacterium | reverse complement strand
CATAAGCGGTGTGACGTGTTTCAAGGATCCAGTAGTTGGGGGATGTGTGGATAGGCATAAGTATCTCTTTTGAATGAAGAAATGAGAATGATGAATGCAGAATTTTTATTCATCATTCATCATTCTGCACTCATCATTTGCTATGTTGTTTGTCTTTCGATCAGGTTGAGGGGAAGGTAAATGTGCTGTGTGGCGCGGGATGGGTCAGCGATGCGACCCAAGACCATTTCAGCCGAGAGTCTGCCGGATTCATCCAAGTGTTGACGGACGGTGGTGAGATCAACATAATCTGCCATGTCAATGTCATCGAAGCCGACCACGGCCACATCGTCGGGGATGCGCATGTTCAATTGGCGTGCCACTTTCATGATGCTCAACGCCTGGTTATCGGATGCGGCGAAGATGGCAGAGGGGCGGTCGGGCATGGTGAGCAGTTCATGGGCGGCTTCTCGTGAACTTTCATGGGCATAAAATGCCTGCTTGATATTTTTAGCAGGAAGTTGCAAACCCGCATCTTTCAACACCGACTGAAACCCTTCAAAACGGGAGCGCACAGGGTGAATAATATTGCGATTGGGCAGTTCGATATCACCCAGAAAGCCAAAGGACCTGTAGCCTTTTTGAATAAGATGTTCTGCAACGATACGCCCGCCCTGATAGTCATCGATCACAATGCTGTTCAATTGGTCGTGCGAGAACTCGATCAGTACCGTTTCCATTTTGTTGCTGATGAGGCGCTCTACATTTAGGCTCTCCACTGCCAGCGACATGATGATCAAGCCATCCAAATTCCGCATGACGGGAATGGAAGAAAGATAGCCCTGTAATTGTTCTTCCGAATCGACCGGGTAAATGACCAGTTCGTAATTCTCACGCGAGAGTCTGCCCGCCACACCGCGCAGACGTTGAACGAACGACGGCGCAGTAAAGAATGGAGTGATGACACCGATGCGGTTGGTGTTCTGCATGGCACGCGCACGCGCCTCCGCCTTGGGGACAAAGCCAAGCTGGTCTATGGCTTCCATCACTTTGGTGCGGGTCTCAGAGTTCACCTTGTCGGGTGAGTTGAGCACCCTTGAAATGGTGGAAATGCTTACGCCGGAAAGTTCGGCAACATCATAAATAGTGGGAGATTTTTTCGTGTTCATAATAAGTTTCTGAAAGATGAATGAAAGCACTTTCAGTTTAACACGAAAGAGGAATGAATTCCAGAAACTTGGAAGTTTGAATTACTTGGTCGTTTTTTGAAGCGGAGGAGTATTGCCGGGTCCCAGCTTGGTCACTTCCACCCACAGGGAGGAGGCGAGTTCATAGCCGATCAGGTGGTCGTGCTGTTTGGTCTTCAAGCGCAATGGACCTTTGAATGGCGCGCAACTGAAAAGATGGAACGCCACACCGGGCGTCAGCCCAAGTTCAGCGATGTAATTGAGTTTATCCAGATCGTGGGTGCGGACACGGCTGATGACGCAGTCGGAGCCGGAAGGGACAACGATCAGCGGCTCATCACGGACCTCGGGCATGATACCTGCCTTCGAGGGAATGGGTTCACCGTGCGGGCATCTTGTCGGGCCACCAGCAAGTTCATCCATGCGGTCTTCGATCTCGTCGTTGACGCCTTTTTCGAAGGTGTCGGAAAGTTCGTGGGCGGTTGCCCAGTCGTATTTCATGACCTTGACGAGGAAGACTTCGGTGAGACGGTGACGGCGCAGGGAAGGCATGGCGATCCGTTCACCTTCGGGGGTGAGGCGCACGCCGCGATAGGGTTCATGCACAAGATAGCCATTCTTCTGCATGCGTTTGACCATGCTGGAGATGGCTTGGGCGGAGGAATCGACGTGTGAACTTAATAAGGAAAGCGGAACCTGTTCATGGTCCTGCTGTAATCGGTAGATTTCGGCAGCATAACGCTGCATGGCGGGGCTTACGGTCATCGTACTCCATCATCAGGTGTTTTTTCAATCGGGTTGAAAAAACTGTTCAACTGGATATAGATAAAATTTATTACAAATATCTAGATTATTCGACTGGTCGTGATTATACTACGCGCCATTCAATACAAATTCAAGGAGACTTTAGCACGATGCAAACCAGCAAGAAACTTTTAACCCTTTTATTCCTGATGGCGCTGTTGGTCGGTGCCTGTGGCGGTGCGCCGACGGAAACCGTCAGCGAAGAGAATGCCACTGAAGCGGCACCCGGCACGGGGTCTGGCAGTGAGGCGGAGGTGTCCGGCGATCTGGTCATTTACTCCGGGCGGTCCGAGCCGCTCATCCAACCGGTGCTCGATGCCTTCCAGGCGAAGTACCCGAATGTGAACATTTTGCTTAAGGCAGGCAGCAACAGCGAACTGGCGAATGCGTTGATCGAAGAGCAAGCCAACCCGCAGGCGGATGTGTTCATTACGACCGAGTTGTTAACGGTGCAGTCGCTGACGGCACAGGGACTTTTTGAGCCATATGCCCCCGCAGGCGTGGAGTTGTACCCCGCCGGGTTCGTGGGCGAAGGCAATATGTGGACGGCGCTTACCCGCCGCGCGCGCGTGATCATCTATAACAAGGATCTGGTCACGGATGCGGAAGCGCCAACTTCGATCTTCGATCTGACCGACCCGAAGTGGAAGGGACAGATCGCCTCGGCTGGCTCGACCAATGGCTCGATGCAGGCACAGATCGCTGCGATGCGTCAGTTGATCGGAGAAGAGAAAACCGAAGCCTGGTTGAACGGCTTGCTTGAGAATGAAGTGACTTTCTTTGGCGGTCACACCGATGTGCGCAAGGCGGTGGGTGCGGGCGAGTTCAAACTGGGCTTGGTCAATCACTACTATTATCACTTGCAATTGGCGGAGGACAGCAACGTGGGTATCGTTTACCCCGACCAGGGCGAAGGGCAGATCGGGCTCATCACCAATGCCACAGCAGCGGCAGTGGTGAAGGGCGGCAAGAATTTACCCGCAGCGCAAGCACTGTTGGACTTCCTTGTTTCAGGCGAAGGCGAACGCATGTTTGCCGAACAGAACTATGAATATCCCATTCTGCCAGATGCGCCGCTCAAAGAAGGCGTGGCTCCGTTGAGCGACTTCCGCCTTGCGGATGTGGATGTAGTGAAGGCGGCGCTCGATTTCGACGCGACCTTTGCGCTCATGGAAAAGGTGGGCTTGCCGTAGGTTTGGACGATGGACCATTGACGATGGTTTAAGAACTGTCGTCCGTTGTATATTTGCGGCAACGTTCAAAATCATTAATACAAATGACGCGAAAAGGCGAAAAACGCTATTTTCGCGTCATTTGTTCCATTCACGCTTTTCGCAATATTGTTTAATCTTGTAGTTTGAATTTCGAGTGAACTTATTACAAACAGGTCATTCACCATCCATGGTCTGTGGTCAGTCCTCATGCTAAAATGGTGCGCTAACGCCCAATGGAAATCGCTCGCACGAACATCACCTATCAAAAAATACGTTCAAAGATCAGCCCGCGGCTTGCACTTGCCGCGGGCTTGGTGGCTTTATTTGTAGCAGTACCGCTCATTTACATCTTCATCCGTGCCGCAGGTGCCGAAGCGGAAGCCTGGCAGCGTTTGTTCCAGGAGCGCATCTGGAAGCTGCTCGGCAACACGCTGGGACTGGTTGTTGCGGTGACGAGCGGAGCCCTGCTCACCGGTGTGACAATGGCATTCCTCACCGAGCGCACCGACCTGCCCGGCAAAAAGATCTTCCGCTGGATGCTTGCCATGCCGCTGGCGATCCCCGCGTACATTGGCGGTATTGTGCATTTGGCGTTGCTGCGTCCGCGCGGCGGGGTGATTCCAAAATTACTGGAAGACCTTTTCGGTCAGCCCGTGTGGACTCCCAGCCCGCTTGGATTTTGGGGTGCGGCGTTCATCCTCACGCTGTTCATGTATCCGTATGTGTATCTCTTAAGCGGCGCGGCGTTCCGTAGTTTGCATGCTTCATTGGAAGAGGCTTCGCGCGTTTTTGGGCGCACGCCGTTGCAGACTCTCTTTCAAGTGACATTGCCTGCGCTGCGACCGGGTCTTACAGCGGGGGCACTGCTGGTGGCATTGGATATTCTGGCGGAATACGGCACAGTGGCGTTACTGCGCTATGAAACCTTTTCCTCCGCGATCTTTGTGCAACTCTCGGGTCGCTATGACCGGGCGGCTGCTTCTGTTCTAAGCGGCATTCTCGTCGCCTTAGCCATTGGCATTCTATGGAGTGAGATCCGCCTGCAAGGGCGCGCCCGCTTCACACAACTGGAAAGCAACTGGCGACCTGCACCAATGATGTCATTAGGCAAATGGCGTATTCCTGCTTTTCTTTTGGTGCTGGGGGTCGTCTTCGCAAGTTTGCTTTTACCCGTAGGTGTGCTTCTCTATTGGAGCATTCAAGCCTTCCTCGACCCGCAGACGATGCAAATGCTCTTCAGTTCCGGCCCGCGTGGATTTGGCTCCTACGCATGGAACAGTCTGTGGAGTTCCACGGCGGCGGCGGTGATCGCGGTGTTGCTTTCGTTGCCGGTCGGTTTGTTATCGGTGCGCTACCCGAATCAAGTTTCGAAATTCATCTCGCGCGTTTGTCAGGTGGGTTATGCAATCCCCGGTGTTGTCATTGCGCTGAGTCTCGTTCTGCTTGTGAATCGTTTTCTTCCGTTTTTATATGCCACACCGTTCGTGGTCGTTATTGCCTATGTGCTGCGTCACATGCCGCAAGCGGTACGCGCCAGCGAATCGGCATTGAATCAACTTTCCCCTTCGCTTGAAGAAGCCTCACGTGTGATGGGGCGCACGTCGTTACAAACCCTATTTCAAGTGACGCTTCCGTTGATCCTGCCGGGATTACTGGCGGGCGGGTCGCTGGTCTTTCTAACCTCTCTCAAAGAATTACCGGCTACACTTCTGCTCCGCCCGGCGGGATTCGACACGCTCGCCGTGCGCGTGTGGGTGTGGGCAGGTGAAGGGTTCTACTTCCAAGCCGCGCCTGCCGCTTTATTGCTTGTGCTTGTTTCAGCGTTGCCCTTATCTTTTCTCCTGCGCAGGGAGCAGATCTTCAAATGACCAAACTTCTCGTTCAAAACCTCGTCAAAAAATTTCCCGGTACCCAGCATTCGGCTGTGAACGATGTTTCCTTTGAGTTGAGTGATAACGAAATTCTCGCGTTAGTCGGTCCGAGCGGATGCGGGAAGACGACCACGCTGCGACTCATCGCCGGGCTTGAGCGGCCCGATTCAGGCTCGGTTTGGCTGAATCAGACTCTGGTCGCGTCTGAGGCGGTTTTCATCCCGCCGGAAAAACGCGGTGTGGGCATGGTCTTTCAGGACCACGC
>JBAIYF010000574.1:0-8611 GCA_037916115.1 Anaerolineales bacterium | reverse complement strand
GGAGAGCACCATCGTCTCCTGCGCGGATTTTGCCGCGGTGTACACGCCCGATTTGCCGGGCGGGTTGGCAGCCGTGGACGCGGATACGACCAGCACACGTCCCCACCCGCTTTGGGAGAGCGGAGCCTCAAAGGCTTTGAACAAATTGAACGTGGTGTGGATGTGCTGGTTGATCATGAACTCCAGATCATCCGTGGTGGTATCGGTGAAGGTCTTGCCGCCGACCCATCCGCCGACGAGGTGGAACAAGGCGTGGACACTGCCAAATTTGTTGAGTACAGCCGCGGCTGAGTCTTGAACCGCCTGCCCATTGAGCAGGTCCACGGTTTGGGCGAGAATCCGCTCTGAGGGCAGGTTCAAGTCACGGACGACGGAATCCAATTTAGGTTGGTCTTTATCGAGCAGAGCCAGATTGTGCCCCATGCCCGCAAAGGTCTTCGCTGCCAAACTTCCGAGCGCGCCTGTTGCGCCGGTGATAACTATGTTCTTCTGTGACATTTCTCAACCTTCAACTTTCAACCTGTAAATTTTTACTCATACAACGCTTTGATCTGGTCTTCGCTCATGCCCTCAACGATGGGGCGGTCACTTTGTTCGGGCAGGTGGGTCTTGCCGCGGAAGTCGATCATGTGACCGGATTTGGCGGCTTTGGTTTGCAGGTAGAACAGGTTGTGTTCGTTGGTCGGCAGAATGTGCGGCAGGCGTTCGTTGATCTTCACGCCGTGCTGTTCAAGCTGCGCGATCTTCTTGGGGTTGTTGGTCATCAACTTGATGGACTGCACCTTGAGCGAATGCAGCATGTGCGCAGCGACGGCGTAATCGCGTTCATCATCACGGAAGCCGAGGGCAAGGTTCGCCTCAACGGTATCGAGACCCTGGTCTTGCAAGGTGTAGGCACGGATCTTGTTGGTAAGCCCAATGCCGCGCCCTTCCTGACGCAGATACAAGACCATGCCGCGTTCCATTTCGCCGATCTTTTTCAGCGCCGCTTCGAGCTGGTCGCGGCAGTCGCAGCGCAGCGAGCCGATGGCATCGCCGGTGAGACATTCCGAGTGCAAACGCACGGGTACATCGTCTGCGCCGATCACATCGCCTTTGATGATGGCGACATGTTCCTTGTTGTCTTTGTTGTTCGAGAATGCCACAATGTGAAAATCGCCGAAGCGTGTGGGCAGTTCCGCCATCGCTTCGATGTGAACACAGACATGGTCTTCGCCGTAGCCTTCACATTCGTGGCAGCAATCCTCTTCCAATAAAATTTGAATCTTTTCATGCATATCAGTTGTCATAATGTATTCTCCAATTCAAGAGGCAGCCGCATCGCAACAGGCTGTCACTTTTAAAACCTATACTTCAACAATATCCCGCCGTCGTCCCAGCGTTCCACATCCACGAGTTTCATTGTCAATGCGCGTTCACGCGGAAGCCCCAAACCGTCGGCGAGAGTGGGAGCATTTGCGCCGCCGAAGATCATCGGTGCGATATAGATCATCAGTTCATCCACAAGCCCAAGCTGCATGAGTTCAAAGTTGATCGTCCCGCCGCCTTCCACCATCAAATGGTCCACGCCCAGCTTTTTCAACGTCAGCATCATCTTGTGCAAGTCCACACGAGTGGTATCTTCAACAAAAACTTCCACACCCAACGCGCGCAATTGCTCGATCTGGCTATTAGATGTTTGTGATGTTGTAAATATTACTTTCCGCGCTTCGCCGAAGGTGATGAAATCTGATGTTGGGGAAATGTCTGCACGAGTTGCCACTCCGACCTTTATGGGGTTGGGCGAACGCCCCTGCCGGAGCCTTCCCTCACGCAGCGCCTCACTCTTGACCGTGAGCTTGGGTGCCTCACCCAAAAGTGTCCGCCCGCCGACGAGGACCCCGTCCGCCGCCGCGCGTAATTCGTCCACCCGCTGCTTGTCGCGCTGCAACGAGATCGCCGCCCCTCTGCGCTCGAAGGTATCGATCTTGCCATCCGCCGTCATGGCGACGTTGATGAAGGTGAAGGGTCTATTCATGTTCCTCCGTGAAGGGTGCGTCGCACCATACGGGCAGCCTTTTCTTCTTAAGGAGAAGGGGCTTCGGGTTGGGCGAGTCTCATTAAGTCTGGTGCGACGCACTCCTTGCTATTAATACGAACCTGCAAAATACTGCGAGATCAACGAGTTGTAATTCACAGCAATGGTCTCACGCGCTAAAGCGAAAAAGTCTGCGGTGGTGGCGTGACCGTTGGCGTAGCGTGCGGCGTAGGCTTTGATGAACTTGGAGAAGTTGCCATACCCCATCAACTCGCGCATATCATCCAGGAAGAGCGCGCCGCGGAAGTAGACAGCATTGGTGTAGGCGCGGAAGGAACCGTAATCGTAGATGGTCGCGTCTACAGTACCGGTGGGTTTGAAATAATTGATGCGGAATTGCCACCACCAGCTGATATTCGCCGGGTAGTTGTTCTCGTAGAAGATGCGCTCGCTGTACGTGGAAAGACCTTCGTCCAGCCAGGGTTCGTATGCCTGGTCATTGCCGACAAGGCTGTACCACCATTGGTGCGCGATCTCATGCACGCCGATCACGGTCAGGTTGCTGCGGGCGGTGCCGTTGTATTCGCTGTAGAAATCGGTGGAGAGGAAGACCAGCCCATCGTATTCCATACCGTCATCCATATCGGTTTGGACAATGGCGAGGGTCTGGTGTGGGTATGGGGCGAATTCTGCCGAAAAGGTGGAGATGGCCTCGCTGCCGTAAATGAGCATGTCGTCTCCGGCATTTTCGAAGCCGCTGAAATAATACGAGCGGATGTTTACATTTCCAACGGCTGTTTCGTTGACGATGAACTCATCACTGGCGGAGATGGCAAGTGTGCGCGCGCCGTACATGCGGTAGCGCGTCCATTCGCCGTTCGCGTCGGGTGAGGCGCCCACAGCGAGGATCACGCCGGGGTCGGTCTTGATGTTCAGTTCAATGTCCGCCGCGTCGTAGACGAGATGCTCGCCCCACGACATCGGGTCGTGCAGTACCCATCCGCCTTTGTATGGCACGATGAAAGGATACCAGTCCACAAGGTTGATCTGGTTGAAATCATAGCCGAAGACATCGCCCGATCCTTTTTGCGGGATGTTGAGCGTGAAGTTGAGTGTAAACGTTGCGGCAGACCCGGCAGGGATGGGTTGATTGAGGGTGACGCTGAGTTTTTGTCCGTTTAGGGAGTAGTTGGAAAGTGCCGACCCATCTTGTGCGATGGCGTTGAGTTTGAAGGCGTTGGTGTAAATGTTCGGTTGGACGGAGAGAACCAGGTCTGAGAGAGTCGCGCCGGTGTTGTTGTAGTAGCGGATGGTCTGGTCGGCGGTGATGGTTTTGTTGGCAAAGTCCAGTGTGGCGTAGAAGATGTAATTGGTGCGCGAAGAAGTGACCAGCGGAGGCGCTGCCTGGGTGGCTGGGGCAGGCACGGGCGAAACGGGAGCCGCGGTCAACGTCATAGTGGGAGGTGTGGTGGCGGTGAATGTCGCTGTTGCTGCAGGCGAAGCTGTGAAAGTTGGGAGCGGGGTGTTTGTTTCGTCAATGGGTTGAAATGGCGTTGCCGTGGCGGCTGAACCGGATTTCGGCAGTGTGAACTGTGCAAACGGCAGGGGGGTAGGTGTGGATGGTGCGGGCGCGGTGCAGGCAAAGAGGAAGATGGAAAGTAACAGGCAGTTAATGAGTAATTTGTAATTGGGAAGTAGAGATTGAAGGTTCATTGATAGACACTGCGGAAGTATTGGTTGATGAGGTCGGAGATGTCGGTGGCGCCGGTGTGGGTGCGCAATATGCTGAAGAAGTCGTTGGCGTTGACGATCTTGCCGCGCCCCTGGTTGAGATAATCTTGCAGAAAGGCGAAGAAGGCTTCGTCACCGATGCGCTGACGGACTTTTTCAAGGAAGTATGCGCCCTGGAAGTACGTGGCATTTGTATAAGTGCGGAAGCCTTGCCCTTCATAGATGGGAATATCCACAAAGCCTTCGGGCTTGTAAAAGTCGATGCGGTAGGGCCACCACCATGAGAGCAGGTCGGGGTAGGTGTTTTCGTAAAAGACGCGTTCGGAATATGTGGCAAGCGATTCGTCGAGCCAGGGCTGCAATGCCTGATCGTTTGCGACCATTTCAAACCACCATTGGTGCGCGGTTTCATGCACGGCAACAAAGGTCAGGTAGTTGGCAGGGGTGCCGTCGTACAGGTTGTAAAAATCTTTGCTCAGGTAAAAGAACGCTGAGTATTCCATGCCGTCGTTGAAGTCGCCCATGACGATGGCAAGGCTTTTGTGCGGGTAGGGTCCAAAGCGTGAGCTGAAGACTTGTAACGCCTGGGCTGAGGCTTGCAGCGCGCCCTGTCCGCCGGCTTCGTTGAAGGCGAAGTAGTAACTGGTGAGGGTGATATCTCCAACCTGTGTGCTGGAGGTTTGGAAGTCGCGGCTGGCAGAGATGGCGAATGTCCGCGCGGATGTGATGGTGTAGCGGGTGCTGCCATCGGGCTGTGCTTCGGGTAATCCGCTTGAGGCGACGATGGGTGTCAGGTCTGATGGGGTGAAGGAGAGGTTCACTTCGTAATCCGCGGCATCGTAGGTGAGGTGTTCGCCGTAATACCATGGGTCATTGAGAATCCACTCGCCGTTGATGTTCGGCACAACAAAGGGATACCAATTCACCAGATTGATCTGACGGGTGGTGTAGCCGTAAATGCGCGGACGGGAGATGCTCGGATCTTCCTGTTCTGCAAAGGGAAGAGCAAGTGAGTATTGAAGTTTTATCTCAGTTGTGCCATTGGCAGGCAAAAGTGAAACAAGAGGAATGTCGAGCCGCTGACCGTTGAGTGTGTAGTTTGTAACGGGCTGTCCATCCACGGCGATGCTGTTGAGCGTAAAACTTCCATCCCACAGATTGGGGACAACAGCGATCACCAATGCGGTAAGTTGATTACCGGTCAGGTTTGGGTAGAGAATAGTCTGGTCGACGGTGACGGTCTTGGCGTCGTAATCGATCAGAGTGTTGAGGGTGTATTTGGCACGTTCCAGCGCCGGGAGCGGGGTGTTGGTGGGTGCGGGCGTTTCGGTTGGGATGCCGGGTGTATCGGTAACGGGCAATTCCACAAAGACCGGAGCAGTCGCAGTTGGCGCATCCACGGGCTGGTTCGAGGCACATGCGGAAAGGAAAAAGATGATGACAGAAAAAAGGATGGTCTTTTTATGATTTTGCATGGGCGCAATTCTACCGCTTGTTAATTAAAGTGGGATGTGACGGGGAATAAAAAATGCAGGGAGGCTTATGAACCTCTCTGCATTCGCTTCATGCGGACGTTTGGGCTGGATCAGCCGCCCACGTTTTTCTTCAACTCTGCGAGTTGGGTGTTGAGCATGCCCATCATCTGACCTTTCATCATATCTTCCATGCCGGGCATGGAGGGCATGCCCGCGGGCACAAGCACGGCATCCATCTGCAAGGTGACCTTGGTGCCGTTGCCATCGGCTTCGAGGATGGTGGTGTTGATCACGTCTGAGGCGGGGGGCGGGGCGAAGGTCTTGACGCTGAAGAGGCGGTCCTTTTCAAAACCGACCACTTCGCTGACGGTCTCAATTTTGCGTCCCGCGGCATTGGTGACAGTCGTGTAACGTGAGCCGATCTGGAGGGGTCCATCTACACGGATCTCGGCGATGTAGGCGCTCGCCTTTTTCTGGTTTTGGAGGTCGGTGATGTAGGCAAAGATCTCCGCCGCGGGTTTGTTAATGGTAAGGGATGCTTCAAGAACGGTCATTTCTAATTCTCCTTGGTTTTGGTTGATAAAGTTAATCCTCATTATATGGACTCGCAGAAATTACACAATAAACTTAAGGGGGATTTGGGGTATGACCATTGGTACTATAAAAAAAGACCGCCGACGGACAGTTGTCCATGGTCGGCGGTCTTTCGTCTATTGTCGCTTTATGCTTTCCTAAAACGCTTCCAGATAAACCCAATGAGAAAGAACAAGGTGGCGGTCAGCACAATTGCTGAGCCGGAGACAATGTTGAAGTAATACGACAGATACAAGCCGATAATAGATGACAATGCGCCGATCGCCGCGGAAACCATCATCATTGGGAAGAGGCGGCGGGTGAGCAGGTACGCTGTGGCGGCGGGAGTGACGAGCATGGCGGCTGCCAGGCTCACTCCCACGGTTTGCAGGGAAACGACCACGGTCAATGCAAGTAACACAAGCATCAGGTTGCGTAAAAACTCCGCGGGCAGGCGCAGGGTGGCGGCAAGGACCGGGTCAAAGGAGATGACAAGGAATGGTTTGTACAAAACCGCCACGGTAAGAAGGATCGCGAGGCTTAATCCGCCGATCAACCACAAGTCTGCGGGGCTGACGCCCAACACGTTGCCGAACAGGATGTGGGATAAGTCCACAGCATAGGTTTGCATAGTGCTGATGAGCGCCACTCCCAGAGACAATGCCGCCGCGAATAAAATGCCGATGGCGGTATCTTCCTTCACCGTACTGTCTTTGGTGAACAACCCAATGGTGAGGGCAACAGCAATGGCGGCGGCGCCTGCGCCGATGAGCAGGTCCCCATTCAGGATGTAGGCGATCGCCACACCGGGCAGAATGGCATGCGCCATGGCGTCGCCAAGGAACGCCATGCCGCGCAGGACGACATAGGTTCCCATCACGGCGCATAACACACCGACAATGATGGAGGCGAATAGTCCGCGCTGCATGAATTCGTAGGCTAGGGGTTCAAGCAGCCAGTTCATTTCGCCTCAACTGGATGATGGTGTTCTTCTTCCGGCGGACAGCATTCGTCCACAAGCATCATTCCGTTTTCCATCACCAGTAGTGAATTTCCGAATGCTTGTGCGAGGTTTTCCTTGACGAATACTTCCTGCGGCTTTCCGAAAGCGATCAGCCGGTGGTTGAGAAGCAGCACAAGGTCGAAGCGGGAACCGGCGAGATTCAGGTCGTGGGTTGAGACGATGGCAGTCACTTCTTTTTCCTGAAGATGGTCGAGCAGGCGCAGGGTCATTTCCTGTGTGGTGATGTCCACGCCGGTGAAAGGTTCATCCATCAACAGGATGTGTGGTTCCTGGGCAAGTGCGCGAGCTAGAAAGGCGCGTTGCTGCTGTCCGCCTGAGAGCTGACCAATGGAACGATCGGCAAGGTCTGCAATGCCCATTTGTGAAAGGCTTCTATTCACCAACTCTTTATCATGCAATGAAGCCCGCTTCAACCAGCCCATTTGTGAGAAGCGCCCCATCATCACCACATCTTCCACGGTAACGGGGAAGCGCCAGTCTACTTCCTCGCGCTGGGGTACGTAGGCAACGCAATCCTGGTGTGTGCCAATTTCCTCACCGTGAATGAGGATACGTCCCTTTTGAAGTGGTAATAGACCCACCAACGCCTTGAACAGGGTGGACTTGCCCGCGCCGTTGGGTCCCACCACGGCAACGCGTGCGCCATGTGGAATTTGAAAACTGACATCATGCATGACGGTCTTATCACCGTAGCCGATGCTGATGTTTTGAACTTCAAGACGATGAGGTGTGTGTGACATTCGTTTTTGATACTTCGGCAGGTTTACTACAGGCTTTGGATTTGTGCCTTGCGAAGCACAGATGCTGCCTTTGCACTTCTATCTTACTTCAAAGCATTCACGATTTCAGTCACGTTGTGCTTCATCATGTCTATGTAGGTTGGCGCAGGAGCGCCTTCGGTCAATGATTCGAGATAAAGCGTATCCACAACCTTTGCGCCGGTCTCTGCAGCGATCTGGTTGGCGAGGTCTGCGTTTTCCACTTCGCCGAGGAAGATGGCAGGCGCGCCGGAGGATCGAACTGCTTCGATCGCGGCTGCGATTTCCTGCGCCGAAACACCCGCTTCGGAACTGAAACTTGGCAGGATGCTTTCCACAATGGTGAATCCATAGTGTTCGGCAAAGTATCCCATTGATTCATGGTTGGTCGCTAATAGGCGGCGCTCGGCAGGGATGGTTTGCACCTGTTCCCAGATCCACATATCGAGCGTGAGCAATTGGTCGATATAGGCGGCGGCATTGGCTCTGTAGGTCTCTTCTCCGGCAGGGTCTGCCTTGATCAGCCCATCGCGGATGTTCTCGACATAACGGGTGGCGCGGTTTGCATCCAGCCACATGTGCGGGTCAGCGACCATTACGCCGGGTGTCTCTTCGCTTTCGATTTGGTTTGGCGTCAGCCCGGATGTTGCTTCGACGACCAAACGTTCACCGCCTGCGTTCTCTAAAAGCGGTTCTATGAAGTGCTCATAATCAAGACCGTTCAGAATGAGCACATCGCTTTCTGCGATCTTGGAAACGTCGGCGGGTGCGGCTTGATAGGCATGCGGGTCGGCGCCGACGGGCAACAGGGTTTCGACCTTCACACGGTCGCCAGCTACATTTTGTGCCATGTCCGCGAGGAAGGATGTAGAGGCGAGTACGCTAAAAGTGTCTGCTTCGCTTTGAGGGGCAGACCCGCACCCGGTCAGGATGAGAGCCGCAAGGGTCAGGGTCAGTAAAACTTTATTGAAAATCTTTTTCATTAGAAACTCCTAAAATTTTTCCCTCATTAATGTGAGGGATGTTTTATTTG
>JBAIYF010000573.1:0-6298 GCA_037916115.1 Anaerolineales bacterium | reverse complement strand
ATCAACATCGACGAGATGAATTCTCTAAAAGGATAATTCGATATTCGATACTCGCGTCTCGGGTATCGGGTTACGGAGAATGCAATGCACTTAAGTGAAACAGTAAACACAGGGTTTTATTTTCTAGCCCCCGGGTTGGTGCTGGTCCCATTACTGGGGCTGCTCATCAACGCCATTTTTGGAAAGTACTTTCCGAAAAGATGGTTGGCACGGTGGCAAGCCTCGCATCGGGGATGGCGTTCGTCATCTCGGTGCTGTTGGCGTATTCCGTGGCGGTCAATCACGGTCAAGCTGTGAGCGTGCCCTTCGCTGAATGGATCCACATCGGCGACCTCAAACTCGACTGGACTTTCCGCGTCGACTCGCTTTCTGCAACGATGATGCTGGTCGTTTCAGGCGTCGGGACTCTTATTCACATCTATGCCATCGGATACATGCATGAAGATGTACGCTTCAAACATGAGGAGGGACGCTTCAACCGCTTCTTCATTTATTTGAACCTGTTCATCGCTTCGATGATGATCCTCGTCTCAGGCGACTCCTACCTAATGCTCTTTGTCGGGTGGGAAGGCGTGGGCTTGTGCTCCTTCCTTCTGATCGGCTTCTGGTACGAGATGGATACGCTAGCCCGTCCCTCTTGGGCGAATTCCAACGCCGCGAAGAAAGCCTTCATTACCAACCGTGTTGGTGACTTTGGCTTCCTCATGGCGGGCTTCCTGATGTTCTGGCATCTTGGCTCTTTTCAATTTGACGAGGTCTTCAAAGCCGCTCCTGCCATTGCCGAAGCAACTCCATGGGTGATCGTTGCCATCACGCTCTTTATGCTGGTGGGTGTGGCTGGGAAATCAGCACAGATTCCGCTCTACATCTGGCTGCCCGATGCGATGGCGGGTCCCACCCCGGTCTCTGCCCTCATCCATGCGGCAACAATGGTGACCGCAGGCGTGTACCTCATTACCCGCTCGGCTCCGCTTTACTCGCTTGTTTCTGAGGCTCAATACATCGTTGCCATGGTCGGCGCTGCGACGGCTCTCTTTGCCGCCACCATTGCAGTTGGACAGTACGACATCAAGAAAGTCCTCGCGTACTCCACCATTTCACAACTCGGCTTTATGGTCGCTGCAGTGGGGATGGGCGCATACGTGGCAGGGATGTTCCACCTCATTACACATGCCTTCTTCAAGGCATTGCTCTTCCTCTCTGCCGGTTCCGTCATCCTCGGCTTGGAGCGTGGACATCATGCTCATGCACACCATGCGTCTCATGACGAAAAGCCGAAAGGCAAAAAGAAGAAAGAAGAACACGGACATGGTCACGACGATCACGGCGAAGTATTTGACCCCGGCGATATGCGCAACATGGGCGGACTTCGCAAGACCATGCCGGTGACTTTCTGGCTTTACATGATCGGTACGGTCGCACTTGCGGGCATCTTCCCATTTGCAGGCTTTTGGTCCAAGGATGAAATTTTGCTCGATGCAAAATTGCACTACACCAGTGTGTACTGGCAGTTGAGCATTGCAGCTTTCTTCACTGCTTTCTATATGGGGCGTCAAATTTGGATGGTCTTCTTCGGCGAGGCGCGTAGTGATGCAGCGAAGCACGCAGAAGAAAGCCCCAAAGTGATGACCGTGCCCCTCATGGTGCTGGCAGTTTTGAGCGTGGCTGGAGGCGCGTTGAACCTTCCGTTCAAAGGCTTCCATCAACTGGGTCACTGGTTGGAATATACGCTTGGCAAGGTCGAATTCCCGCCTTTTAATTTGCAGGTTGCAGGCATCTCCACTGTTTTGGCATTGCTTGCCATTTTCATCTCCTGGCTTATTTATGGACGCAACCCGCTCAAGACCGGTCAGCCTGATCCGCTCAAGCGACCGCTTGGTTTTGTGTTCACCGGTATGGAAAACAAATGGTTCGTGGATGAAGGCTATGGCGTGCTTATCATCAAGCCTTTCAAGTGGCTTTCACAGTTCCTTGCAGATGTGGTGGACTGGCGCTTCTGGCACGACTTTGTCCATGATACGGTTATTGCTGGTACCTACAACTGGATTAGCGATGTGGCTCTCAGCCGCTATGCCGACCAGAAGGGGATTGATACCTTCTTCAACAGTTGGGGCTCGTTCACTCAGTGGCTTTCCGGCAATGTCCGTAATATCCAAAACGGCTTTGTTCGTTCTTACGCGCTCTCGGTTTTATTGGGCGTGGTTTTGATCCTGGGTTATCTCATCTTTAAGTAGTTGAACGTTGCAGGTTACAGGTTTTAGGTTTCAAACCTTCAACTTGCAACCTTCGACCTGTGACTTTCAACGATCTCTCATTCGAGGATAGAACATGGAATTTCTTTTGCAACCTCTTACACTCCTGACCTTCCTTCCGCTGGTGGGCGTGCTCGTGCTTTTGTTTATCAACGCTGAGCAGAAAGCCGCCATTCGTTGGACGGCGTTGGTCACATCTCTGGTCACGTTCGTCGTTTCGTTGTGGGTCTTCTCGATGTTCGACAAATCGAATCCTGACCTGCAACTCGAAGCCAAATATGCGTGGATCCACGTTGCGGGCTGGAACATCTACTACTATCTCGCCGTGGACGGTTTGAGCATTTTGCTTGTGATGCTGACCGCTTTCCTTACCCCGATCTCCATCCTTTCCACGTGGAAGGCTGTGGAAGACCGCGTGAAGGATTTCATGATCTTCTTCCTTCTGCTTGAAATCGGTATGATGGGCGTCTTCCTCGCGCAGGATTTATTCCTCTTCTACATTTTCTGGGAATTCACCCTTGTGCCGATGTACTTCCTCATCGGTATCTGGGGTGGGCCGCGCCGCGTGTATGCTGCCGTCAAGTTCTTCCTCTATACAATGGCAGGCTCCATTCTGATGCTGCTGGCGATCATCTACCTTGGTGTCCAGGCACAAAATACCTTCAACGTGCCTGACTTGCTTCTCCGCTTGCCGGACCTGTATGCTACTGGTCAGATTCCCGCCGGTGTGCAGATGCTGCTCTTCATTGCCTTCACTGCCGCCTTTGCTATCAAAGTCCCGATGTGGCCCCTCCACTCGTGGTTGCCTGATGCCCACGTGGAAGCGCCCACTGCCGGTTCTGTCATTCTTGCTGGTGTGTTGCTGAAGATGGGTACCTACGGCTTTCTGCGTTTCAACATTCCGCTCTTCCCCGATGCCACCGTCCAAGCCGCCCCATGGATCGCGCTTCTCGCTACTATCGGCATCATCTACGGCGCAATGGTTTCTTACGCTCAATCTGACGTAAAGAAACTGGTAGCTTACTCCTCGGTCAGTCACCTCGGATTTGTGATGCTTGGTCTCTTTGCGCTCAACCCCGAAGGTGTGGCTGGCGCAATTTTACAAATGATTAACCACGGTCTCAGCACCGGCGCGTTGTTCCTCCTCATTGGTATGATCTACGAACAGACTCACACCCGTGAGATCAAAGTCTACGGTGGTCTGTGGAAGATCACCCCGGTCTTCGGTACTATCATGCTCATCGCCTCCCTCTCCTCGATGGGTTTGCCCGGTCTCAACGGCTTTGTGGGTGAGTTCACCATCCTGCTTGGCGCCTTCGGTTCCAAAGCCATTGGCAGCCCCTGGTACGCCGGTCTCTCTGCCCTTGGCGTCATCATGGCGGCGGTTTACATCCTGTACATGTTCCAAAAGGTCTTCCTCGGACCTGCAGGTGAGATCACGCACCATCATGAACTCAAAGACCTCAACTGGCGCGAGATCGTCACCGTGATGCCGCTGGTTGTTTTCATGTTCTGGATCGGTCTCTATCCCAAGCCTTTCTTTGAGATCCTCGCCCCCGCGGTTGAGAAGTTACTATCCGCTTTACCTTTGTAAATGAATCATGGACGATAGACGATAGACCATGGTCCACGGTCTGTCGTCCATCGTCAGAATTTTGGAGCGTTCATGACGACGCCACCTACCTATACTGACTTTTACACCCTACTTCCCTACCTGATACTCACCGTCTGGGCGTGTGTGTTGCTGTTGGTTGACCTTTTTATTCCAAGGGAACGCAAAGGCATCACAGCATTCCTGGCTGCCCTGGGGCTTGTCGTTTCACTTGGGTTCTCGGTCACACAGATCGGCATCGAAAGCCTCGGCTTCAACAGCATGGTTGCGCTCGATGGTTTCTCGACCTTTGCCAATATTTTGCTGCTTTCCAGCGGTTTGTTCGGCATCGCCCTTGCATACGGATATACCAAACGCTTTGATATTGAGCGCGGCGAGTATTACACCCTTTTGCTTTTCAGCGTCACCGGCATGATGCTCATGGCTCAAGCCAATGACCTCATCATCGTCTTCCTCGCGCTCGAACTGTTATCCATCCCGCTCTACGTTCTTTCTGCCATTGCCCGCAAATTGAACTCGGAAGAATCCGGCGTCAAATACTTCCTGCTTGGCGCCTTCGCCAGCGGATTTGTGGTCTACGGCACGGCTCTGATCTTCGGCGCGACGGGCTCCACCAACCTGGCTGTGATCTTCGCCCAAGCCGTCTCTGGCACAACCTCGGGCTTGCTCCTCACCATTGGGGCTGCTCTGTTGCTGGTGGGCTTCGGCTTCAAGGTTGCCGCCGCCCCCTTCCACATGTGGACCCCCGACGTTTACCAGGGCGCACCGACCTCCGTCACCGCCTTCATGGCAGCCGGTGCAAAGATCGCCGGTTTTATGGCGCTTTTCCGCGTTTTTGTCACGGCCTTCCCAACTCTTGCCCCTGAACTGACCGATATCCTCTGGGCGCTCTCCGCCTTGACAATGATTGTCGGTAACCTGATTGCCCTTTCCCAAACGAATATCAAACGTATGTTGGCGTATTCTGCAATTGCACATGCGGGGTATATTCTCATGGCATTCGTCCCCTATGGAAACGACAAGGTTGCGCCAGTGGCGGTCGCTGCGGGCTTGTTCTACCTTGTGGCATACGCGGTCAGCAACTTTGGCTCGTGGGGAGTGGTCATTGCCCTTGAAAAAGCCGAAGGTAAGGGACTCGACCTCGAAGACTATTCCGGGCTGGCAAAACGACATCCCGCTCTTGCCGCAGCCATGACCGTTTTCATGCTTTCCCTTATCGGCTTCCCCCCAACGCTTGGCATGGTGGGTAAGTTCTATCTCTTCCGCTCTGCTCTTGACGGCGGGTTTGTCGGACTCGCACTGATCGGTGTGGTCACTTCATTGATCTCCGCCTACTATTACCTGCGGGTTGTAGTTAACATGTATATGAAAGAGGGTGACCCCTAGGTCGAGCGTGAACCGTGGCTTGGCTTCACGACTTCCGTCACCGCAATTTTTACCGTGGTAGTTAGTCTGGTTCCGCAATTCCTGTTTATGCTGGCTTACACAGCGGTAATGCGCTGATCCAAAAGGAAAATTCCTTAACTCCGGAATGTAAATTCCGGAGTTTTTGTTTGGTAAAATCCTGCCCATGAAAAAAGATGCCGTCAAGGGTCGCGCGGTTTACGTCTTGGTGTTCATCGTCTTGTTGAATATACTCTATCCCATCACAGATGGAAATAATACGGCTGCCCAACTCCTCTATCAAACCTTGTATGCAGGCTTGTTCGTCCTGGGAATTTTCGTCACGAGCGAGAGCCGTTCGCATATCATCTTTTCCGTGGCTCTTGCTGTGATTTGGTTTGTCGCGGCGTTTTTCTATTCGCTTGACCCCGCCAATTACTGGAAAACTCAAATCACTTACGCCATCCTTTTAGTTTTCCATGTCAACATCATCTGGACCTTGATGCGCTACATATTCAGCGCCGAAAAAGTAACAGCAGATGTTATCTATGCCGCTTGTGCGGTTTATTTTTTGCTTTCATTTTTCTTTGTCCCCATTTACGGAATGCTTGAGACCGCCGTGCCCGGCTCTTATGTGGATAATACCCTTGGTAGACCTGTCCAATGGCAGCAGTTCGTTTACTACAGCCTCATCACCCTCAGCACGGCGGGATATGGCGATATTCTGCCAGCCAACATGTGGGCGCGCATGCTGGCTGGAATCGAAGTCACAATAGGAGTGCTGTACGTTGCCATTCTTGTTGCCCGCTTGGTAAGCCTGTACGACGTCCAACGCCGGAGCGATTAGGAATTATTGACAACAATCCCCTTTGCGGTATAATCTCGCCCGCACGAAATGGCTCCGTAGCTCAACGGCAGAGCAGTTGACTCTTAATCAATTGGTTACAGGTTCAAATCCTGTCGGAGTCACTACAAAAAACATCCCCAATTGGGGATGTTTTTTGTTTGAAATGCAGGCAATTAAAGTTTTTCGATGAGCCAAACGATCAAT
>JBAIYF010000572.1:0-1610 GCA_037916115.1 Anaerolineales bacterium | reverse complement strand
AGGCATTCGCTCTGCTGTTTCTTAATTTGCATGAGTCAGTCGTTTTTATTTGGGGAATATTTTTTGGGCTGCACCTTTTCCTGTTTGGTTACTTGGTGTACAGGTCGGGCTATCTCCCCAAGTTTTTGGGTGTCCTCTTACTCATTGTAGCGTTGTGCTAGTTCATTCAAACTTTTGGGAATATGCTTCTTCCCGAATACAAAGCGCTTTTCACTTCGATCGGTACCCTCGGGTTTCTTGAAATCGTGTTTCCTTTATGGTTGTTGATAAAGGGCGTCAACCTCGATCAATGGGAAAAACGTGTTGCCGAATCGGCGTAGTGTTCAAGAAGCAGCCATCACAAAAAAAGGATCTATCTCCATGTCTCCCAAAATGATCTTCAAACTGGACGGAATTGGTGCATGCCTTTCCCTGCTGCTGGCGCTGGTGGTGTTGCTGCCCTTGAACCACCTGTTCGGCTTTGACCCTCGATACCATGGCTTCCTGATCGTTTATGCATCCTTGCTCATGGCATACGATATCTTTTGTTGGCGAACCGCAGACGTTCAGTGGAAACCCAAAATGACGGTTCTAATCGCCCTCAATACATTTTTCATATTGACCGGCATTACTGTCTTGCTCAATCAAACATACCGCCCCGATGTTTTAGGCATGATCTATCTACTGGGCGAATTATTCATCGTTCTCGTGCTGGTCGTTATTCAAATTAGATCATTGAAGGAAAAACAACCATGAATACCAAAAAAATCGAAAAGAAAGTCCTGCTCTCTACGCTATGGATCGTCGTTATGTTTTGTCTGCTCAAAGCAGACATCCTCTCACTGTTCATCCCTGGTATTGCAGAGGAACTGGCGCAGACTTCTGTCATCACCGGCGCTTCTATTCCGCAGTTGATGCTCTTCGGTGCGGTGATGGGGACGGTTGGCATCGCCATGATTTTCTTTTCCCGTATCTTGGAGCGCGGTGTGAATCGCTGGGTGAACTTGATCGTCAGCCCGCTTTACATCCTCTACATCATCGGCGGCGGCACGTTATATCCGCATTACATCTTCCTCGCTTCGGTGGAAGTGATCTGTCTGTTGATAATTTTCTGGAATGCATTGAAATGGGAAAGAGATGCTTAGCACGATGAGGACCACATCACTGGAGAAAAAATGAATATCTCTGATGCACAAAAAGATATGCGTTATGGTTTTCTGGGCGGTGGCGTTGGAATGTTCGTTTCAGGCGTGGTTTGGATCGTTGCTGGCGTCATTGCACTTACAGGAGAAACAAATCGTGCTGTTTGGGCATTGCTGGTCGGCGGTGTATTAATCTCGCCAATCAGCGACCTAATCACAAAGGCTTTAGGGCGCCCCAGCAAAAGTGCTCCTGGAAATCCACTTGTAGCTTTGGCAATTGCAAGTACAGTCTGGCTAATTTCCTCTTCTTTTTTGGCATACACAATTTCGCAGATGAACCCCTTGTGGTTTTTTTCTACAATGTTATTGGCTATTGGTGGACGTTATCTCAACTTCTCTATCCTGTACGGTATGCGGATATATTGGCTGTGCGGATTGTCGCTTACAGCGGCAGGTGTTGTCTTTTTCATGTTCAATATCCCTTTCTAC
>JBAIYF010000571.1:0-3822 GCA_037916115.1 Anaerolineales bacterium | reverse complement strand
GACTCATCGCCGGGCTTGAGCGGCCCGATTCAGGCTCGGTTTGGCTGAATCAGACTCTGGTCGCGTCTGAGGCGGTTTTCATCCCGCCGGAAAAACGCGGTGTGGGCATGGTCTTTCAGGACCACGCGCTCTTCCCGCATTTGACCGTTTCAGAGAATGTGGCATTCGGTCTGCGCGGAATGGCGCAAGCGGAAGTCCGCACGCGCGTGGGTGAGATGCTGCACATGGTGGGTTTGCTCTCGCATGCTAAACGATATCCGCATGAACTTTCGGGCGGTGAACGTCAGCGCGTGGCATTGGCACGTGCCCTGGCTCCGCGCCCGGTACTCGTGCTCATGGACGAACCCTTCAGCAGTCTCGATGCCGACCTGCGCGCTGGGGTGCGTGAACATGTGCGCGGCATTCTCAAAGCGATGCAGGCGACGGTCATCTTCGTGACGCACGACCAGGAAGAAGCGCTCTACATGGGTGATCGACTCGCCGTGCTGCAAAAAGGCAAACTCGAACAGATCGGCACACCCGAAGAGATCTTCCACGAGTCGAACACACGCTTTGTTTCCGAATTCATGGGCGATAGCGACTTCCTCAAAGGCAAGATTGCACGCGATGGCATCCAAACCGCCATTGGGCTCATCCCGCAGATCGTGGACTTGCCCGTTTCCACCTCGGTTGAGATCGCTGTCCGCGCCGACGATATTGACTTTCACGTGGACGGCTCCGGCAACGCGCTCATCATCGACCGTTTCTTCCGCGGCGCGTTCAACCTCTACCGCCTGCGCCTCGATACGGGACAGGTCATCCACGCCATCAACCCGCACACGAACATCCTGCCGGTCGGCACACGCGTGCATGCATTCGTCAGCGCAGAGCATCCGCTCACCGTATTTTCCTGACACCTGACACCTGACACCTAATTAAGAAAGTGGACTCGACCCTCACAGGTCGAGTCTTTTTATGCGGAATAGTTATCAACCTGATTGAAAAAAGAATTCGGCGGCATTTAAGACCGTTTTTATCCCATTATCTAGATTTATATAGTTTGAATGCGTATACTGCGCCCACTTATAAACTCAAACTTAATAATGGAGAGAAAACATGTTGAAAACTACACCGCTCAGCCCCGACTTGAACCTTGAAGAACGTCTCATCGCCATCCGCGAAGCCTACAATGAAGACCGCTCCCAAATGACGCTCATGCTTGCCCACAAACTGAGCGTGCCCGAAGTGGACATCCTGCGCGCGCTCGAAGGCGACACAGCCCACGAACTCGATTTCTCACGCTGGGAGGAGATCATCCGCGCTTTTGAAGCGTTGGGTGAAGTGACCGTCATCGTCTCGAACGGCTCGACCACCATCGAATCCTTCGGTCAATTTGGCGGCTTCAACAACGCACAGGGCTTTCTCAACGTCCGCAGCAAATCGCTCGATATGCACATTCGCGGTTGGGAGCTGGCGTCTGTCTTCGCCTTCCGCAAACCCAGCCACCTCGACAAACATGAATCACTGTCCTTCCAATTCTTCGACAGGCGCGGCAACTCCGCATTCAAGGTCTTCCTCAACTTCGGCGGCAAAGCCCCCGCCCCTGAATTGATGGAAAAATACAACGAACTCATCAAACGCTTTGCAAAGTAACAACAGCCGCCCCCGCTTAGAAAACTCTAGTAAAATTCTACGCAAATCTACCTACTCTTTAGTAAATTTACGCATAAAATAGTCAACGAGGCGAGGGCGCAAAAAACGCCCTTGCTTCGCTTAACCGACAAAAAACAAACCCAAACCTCATGAACCTCAAACGCCTTCAACTCGCTCTCATCCACACCGCAGTCGCCATTACGCTTGTGCCCATCAACAGCACCCTCAACCGCGTGATGATCTTCGACCTCAACATCTCCAAAACCCTCTTCACCCTGCTTGCCATTCTGCCGTACCTGCTGTCCCCCATCCAGGTCGCCATTGGCTCCTTCTCAGACAAGCATCCCATCCTCGGTTATCGCCGCTCACCGTACATACTCGCCGGTCTGCTCTTGTGTGTGATCGGCGTCGCTGTCGCACCGCAGGTCGCCATCCTCATTAGCGAGAACTTCACGCTTGGGGTCATTGTAGGTATCCTCGCCTTTGGCATGTGGGGCATGGGCTACAACCTCTCCGCGGTTTCCTATCTCTCGCTGGCATCCGAACTTTCCGGCGAAAAAGGGCGCGGACGAACAGTAGCCACCATGTTCACCCTCATGGTCATCGGTTTGATCGCGACGGGCATCAGCCTCAGCCGGATGGTTCCCACCTTTGACCTGATCGCTCTTGAGCGTGCCTTCCTCATCGTCGCCGCCTCTGCCTTGACGATGGGCTTGATCGGCCTCTTCAAACTTGAGCCACCCTTCAACCAATCTGCCTCAGCCCCCAAAGCCGACACCTACACCGTCAAGCAGATGATGGCAGCCATCACAGAAAACCCCGTGGCGAAGATCTTCTTCGTGTACCTGTTGCTGCTCCTTGCCGCCATCCTCGGGCAGGACGTGTTACTCGAACCCTTCGGCGCGCAAGCCTTCGGCATGACTCTCGAACAGACCTCGCGTATTGTCTCCATCACCAACACATTTACGCTGGTTGCTTTCATCATTGCAGGTTTCCTTGATGGGCGTGTAAAAAAGAAATACGTTGCACAGTCCGGCAACCTGACCGCACTCTTCGGCTTCATCACCATTGTCATCAGCGGCTTTACCGCCAACACCAGTATCTTCTATGTGGGCATCACCTTGCTCGGCTTTGGCACCGGCATCTCCACTATCTCAAACCTCTCACTCATGTTCGACCTGACCGTGCCTGAAAAGGTCGGCTTATACATCGGCGCATGGGGCTTCTCGAACGGACTCTCGCGTCTGGTTGGTTTGCTCATGGCAGGCGTCATTGCAGACGTGGCGACAAAACTCACCGGCGACGCCCTGCATGGGTATCTTGTGGTTTTTGGGCTCGAGGCATTGATGTTGTTGATCGCCGCCGTCATGCTCTACCGCATCGACGTCGGTACATTCCAAAAGAAGGCGCACGAACCGGAATTCACAGATAAGGTTGCGCTGGCAGCGGAGTAACGAATTGACAGAAGAATGGCTTTCCCTCAGTGATGCCGCAAAACTGCTTGGGGTCCACCCCAGTACGGTGCGGGTATGGTCCGACAAGGGCGTATTGCCTGTGCATAAGACACAGGGCGGGCATCGCCGCTATAAGCGTAGCGAACTACTCCTCTGGGCAGAGACCAGTTCAAAATCCAGAGAAGAGGCGCTAGAACCCGAAGGCATGATGCAGGAGGTCGTGAAGAACGTCCGCATGCAAATATCCGAAGGGCGGCTTGAAGAAGAGTCCTGGTATCAAAAACTTGACGATGAAGCCCGGGTGCAATACCGTATGAGCGCGCGTTCCCTGTTTCAGGGGATGATGACCTACATTGCCACCAACGGACGCGAAGCGGAGATTGAGGCGTACGCCATCGGTTACGAATACGCTTCACGTGCGCGGCGTTACAACCTCAGTTACGTGGATGCGGCGAAGGCGTTTCTCTTTTTCCGCGACACGTTGGTGGAGTCGGTCATCAAGGTGTATAACGAAGCCAACATCCCAGCCCGCCGCGCGACAGAGATGTACACGCAGATCCATACGTTCACCGATGACATCCTTATCAGCCTGTTGGAAACTTATCGCAAGTTGGAAACCGCAAATCACTAAAATAGAAGCAAAGAGCCGCAGACCAAAATCTGCGGCTCTTTGCTTTTTCCATCAATCCGCCGAAGCAGGGACAGCGATCGTCTCAACCATTTCATGCGGCTGCGG
>JBAIYF010000570.1:0-4558 GCA_037916115.1 Anaerolineales bacterium | reverse complement strand
ATGTGGGTGATGAGACCTTCTTCGATCTCCATCAACTGGTCGAGGTCGCAGAAAGCGATCTCGGGTTCAAGCATCCAGAACTCGGTTAAGTGACGACGCGTCTTGGACTTCTCCGCCCGGAAGGTGGGACCGTAGCAGTAGACTTTTCCGAACGCGAAAATATTCGCCTCATTGTAAAGTTGACCGGTCTGCGCCAAATAGGCGAAGCCTTCGTCGAAGTAGGGCGTCTCGAAGAGTGTGGTTGTCCCTTCGGCGGCGGCGGGGGTGAGAATGGGAGTGTCGAGGTTGAAGAAGCCCTGACCATCCAAATACTCGCGGACAGCCGACATGACGCGCACACGCACGCGCAGGATCGCCCACTGGCTCTGCATGCGAATCCACAGGTGACGGTTGTCGAGCGCGAAGTCCACGCCGTGGTCTTTGAGGGCCATCGGGTAGTCCAACTCTGCGGCTTGGACAACCTGCAAATCCTTGATGCCGACCTCGAACCCGCCGGGGATGCCGGGCGCGCGCTTATCCTCACGGACGGAGCCGGTGATGATGACGGACGATTCCTGCGGCAGTTTGGAGACCGTCTCGAAGAGTTCGGGCGACAGGTCGCCTTTGAAGGCAACGCATTGGATGAAGCCCGAGCCATCGCGCACCAGCAAAAAGACCAGTTTGCCCTTGTCTGTGCGGTTGTAAACCCAGCCCTTGAGGACGACGTCCTGCCCGACGTAGTTTGATATTTTTGAAACGCTGACGTGTTCAGCCATAAAAAAATTCCTTCACTCGATTTTTTTTGATTATAGCAGATGGTTGGCTTGATTTTTTGATCCTGCCAACTGACCAATTATGAATATATTCTGACTGATTTCCTTCTGAAACGGGGTAATATTACTTAAGATTCGGACAGGCAACATCTCGTTACACGGAGCACCCATGGAACAAAACAACATTTTCATCTCTTACCGCCGTACAGAGGTTGAGTTTGTCAAAAAACTTGACCAAGCTTTAATGCAACATGGATATGACGCATGGGTGGATTGGGAAGATATCCTTCCGGGGGTGGAGGGATTTGGGGATGAAATTCGACGGGGGATAGCCGCTGCCAATGCGTTTATTGCCGTCTTGAGCCCGACGTATCTGGAATCAGAATATTGTTTGATGGAGTTGCGCGAGGCGCTGCGCTTGAAAAAACGGATCGTGCCGGTCATACTCGAGAAGTTTGACCCGCAGCCCGCGCCTGAGGGCATCGGTCATATTAATTGGATTTATTTCACCCCGCATGCCGGGCAGGCAAACACGTTTGAAGAATCCTTTCCAAAAGTGATCCAAGCCCTTGAAGCGGATTATGAACATGCCCGCGAACATACCCGCATTCAGTTGCGCGCAATTGAATGGGATAAGAATCATCGGAATCCTGGTTACCTTATGAAAGGCGCTGAAATTGAAAAAGCGGAAGATTGGCAGGTGAAAGCCGCGGGGAAGTCGCCTGAAGTGACTGAACTTCAGAGTGAATACATCCTTGTAAGCCGTAAACAACAAAGGAAACAACAACAGCAATTTACAATCATTGTAAGCGGGTTGTTTATTTTGGCGATTCTTACCACCATCTTTGCATTGATACAGGCACGCGCGGCTCGCATCAGCGCGGAGATCGCGCATAGTTCGGCATTGGCATCGGCGGCGTTGCAGCCCGGGAACGATGAGATTGCTGTCGCCCTCGCGCTTGAGGCGGTGAGAAGTGAGAATGCTCCGCCTGAAGCGTTTGCCTCACTCAAGCAGACGGCATATCCCTCTGGAGGTATTCGATGCCTCCACAAGCCGGATGCGGACGAAAATTATGAAGCCTTTTTCTTCCCGGCTGTGAGCGCAGATGGGAGATTTGTTGTATTGAAGAATCGGCTTTATGACGTGGATACAGATACCTTGGTGAGAGAGTTTGAAGACTCCCCTGGCATCATCTTGATGGGGCGGTTCCTGCCGGACGGTAAGCGTGTGATTCTGGCGGGCGACGATGAAGGTGTAAATGACCCCACTGCAGACCCGGTCTTCATGGGGCTGTATGATGTTGAAACCGGGAAGTTGATCCAAAAATATGATACGGGCATTGGTGTGGAGCATATTCAATTGAGCGCGGATGCCAAAACATTGGTCGGCTTTCAACCTGATGACAAGGTGGTCTTTTGGGACGTGGACAGCGGTAAAAAGATCAACTCTTATGATGGTGGCGGTTTTACGACCATCAGCCCAAACCTCAAGTGGGTTGCCGGTATACAGTATCAAGAAGATGGCACATCTCAGCAATTGATCATTCGTGATATTGAAACTGCAGATATCAAGATGACCCTGTCCTTCTCTCCGAATGAGACTGTATATTTTCAGTTTAGCCCCGACTCCAAACAGGTCGCTGTTACATTCGGTGGACAATTATCGACATATGATGTGGTGAGTGGGGAGCAGGTGATGCGATATGAAGATGCTCCATCAAAGGTTGATGGGCTTCAATTTGCTCCGGATGGTGCTGGTATTGTGGGAAACACAGCAGACCTGAATGTGATCGTGTGGTCTTCCACAGGTAAAATTCTTATTAAACAAGACGTTCATAAAACGAATGTGATCTGGGCTGAATTTGTTCATGGTGACACTAGAGTTGTCTCGATGGATGTCAGCGGGTTGGTTGTAGTGTGGGATGTTTTCCCAGGCAATCGAAATAACCAACCCATATTGGGCGAAAGCCCGAAAGCGATCACCCCGGATGGTCAATATTTGCTCACAGAGTCGTACGAAGACGGTGAAACGATCCTGCATATCCGTGACGCCAAATCCCTCGAAGAAAAGTCGATATTAAGCATACCGGGGACACCCTCCAAAATGGGTCTGCCCAACCGGCAGGTGACATACATCATGTCCTATTATTTGCAGGAGGGGTTGGAGCGCGGGTTGATCGCCTATGGAACGTACACGGTGGGCAGTGAAGAAGGCAAGATAGTTTCGAATGCTATTACTGTCGTCAGCCTTAAGACCGGAAAGGTTTTGCAATCCTGGGAAATGTATGATACAGCCGCAATCTCTCCGAATGGAAAAGAGTTAATAGTTCTTCGAAATGCAGAAGCATTTGAAGTCTGGGATATTCAGAGCGGGGAAAAAATCCGTACGATTGACCTGCCATTGGATGGGAACTCGATTTTTACATACAGACCTTTCACTTTCAGCCCCGATGGTTCAAAAATTCTCTTCTCGTACGTAACGTTTGCATCTGATACAGGAGATATCCTGTCTAATACGGTCTTAGTAATGGATTTGAAAAGCGGAGAGACACTCTATAAAGGAGATGGTTTGTACGCCTTATTTACACCTGATGGCTCGCAATTTGTTACGATCACCAATATGGCAGAAACTTTGAAAAACCTGGAAGTCAACGTTCGCGATTGGAAAACTCAAAGCGTAGTCCGCTCGTTTACGGTTAAAACGCCGGAAGGATCGGAATTTCAATTTGATCCCAGCGGAAAGTTCCTTTATACGACTTACAGCGGCGGGGGAGGAGGCAGCGTATATAGCACACCCTCTTTTATTTTCTACAGTCATGGATATACCTTGACCGCTTCGGCAAAACAATGGGATTTCGCAACAGGCGACCTTGTCTGGGAGTACCCAGTTGTCACACAGCAATTGGTCTTTATGCCGGATGGAAGCCGCATTTTTGTTGGTTCTGATTCTTTGAGCACATGGCGGATCGAGACCACGGATCAACTCATCGCCTGGGCTTGCTCCAACCGATATGTAGCTGATCTTTCCCCCGAACAGCGCGAACGTTATCATATTGAGACCACGGAAAGCATTTGTAAATCAGAAGAATAAAAAGAGACAGTCACCTAAAAGGTGACTGTCTCTTTTTTGTTTATTTCAAATACTTATCCATCCACCGCAAAATGTGATTGAGCCGCGCAATGCGCCTGTCCGTTCGACCGGTGCGCGAGAGTCCATGCGACTCTTCAGGGAAGCGCACGAACTCGGTCTCCACGCCTGCGCGTTTGAGCGCCACGAAGGCTTGCTCGCCCTGCTCAATCGGACAGCGATGGTCATGCTCGTTGTGGATGATGAGGGTGGGTGTCTTGGCTTCGCCTAAATATTTCACCGGCGACATGTTCCAGAGCTTGTCCATGCTCTCTTGCGGCGAGCCCGATTTTGCCCAGAACTGGAAGATCCAGTTGAAATCGCTCGAGCCCCACATGCTGACCCAGTTGGTCACACTGCGTTGCGCCACCGCCGATTTGAAGCGATTAGTATGCCCGACGATCCACAGCGTCATGAATCCGCCATAGGAGCCGCCGGTTACCCCCATGCGTTTGGTGTCGATGTAAGGCTTCCGCGCCATCACATCCGCGAACTTCATCAGGTCATCAAAGTCGGGTCCGCCGAAATCACCCCAGATCGCCTTCGAATGTTTTTCACCGTAACCCCGTCCGCCGCGCGGATTGGTGAAGTAGACCACGTATCCGTTCGAGGCGAAGTAATTGAACTCATGCATGAAGAACTTGCCATACTGCGTCCACGGTCCGCCGTGAATTTCAAA
>JBAIYF010000569.1:0-2999 GCA_037916115.1 Anaerolineales bacterium | reverse complement strand
ATTTATCTGCTCGCAGCAGGATACACCGATACCCTGATCGGATTCCTGTACCTGATTGGCTGGCTCATCATCCTCTGGCGCTTCGGTCTGGACCGTAACCTGCTCATGCTTGCCCAGGCTCCTATCTACCTTTGTTTTATCTTCATCACACTGCAGATTCTCCCACCGTTCGGATACTGGCTGGTCGCATGGGTGCTGATCGCCACCGCCATCAACTGGCGGCGTTTTTCAAAAGATATCGTCCCCAAATTTATCAGCGGCGTCGCCTCCATGTGGCGTAGACGCCATTCATAAAAAGGAATCAAGAGCGGTATTGCCTAGTAAGGAAATCTACGTTTATCCACACAGGGAGGAATACCCCAAGATCTACCGACAATTCTGGTCTTCGGTCAAACATCTGCTGGACCGTATCGGTCATCATCGGCTGCCCGAGTTTGCCAAAGTTGCCATCTCTGTCGCGGAATCTGCCGGGCGCGTCTCCATGCGTAGTGAGCCGCTGATCTCTCCAACTGAAAATTGCGAAACCTATACGGTCATCAGCGCCAACTTATGGCATGACTTTCCGCGTTTCAAAGATCTCGAGCGGCGTATCGAAGCCTTTGCTGATCTGGTCATGACCGAAAAGGTCGATTTGCTCCTGCTGCAAGAGGTAGCCCGCACGCCCAAGTTCAAAGCCGATGAACACCTTGCCAGGCGCTTGAACATGGCATACGTCTATTCGCGCGCCAACGGCTCACAAAAACTTGGTTTTGAAGAAGGGCTGGGGGTGTATAGCCGCTTTCCGTTGAAGCGCCTGCCGTATATTCGACAAATGGGTGAGGCACACAATCCATTTTCGCGCAGGCTCGCATTAGGCGTGGAAGTGGATACCCCCTGCGGTGAAATTCTCGCCATTTCGGCGCATTTGGGTTTATCGCAAAGGCAAAATGCAAAACAACTTCACGAACTGCATCATTGGGTGAACGAACTATCTCTGGGACGTTCCACCATCATTGCCGGTGATTTCAATGCGCACGAGCACGCGCACCACATCAAGAACATCCGCGCCCACTGGCAGGATACGCTTCGTGAAGTCCACGAACATGGGCATCATCCCACGTATGAACTGCGCTGGCCCTGGGGCGGAGCCTTCCTCAGCCGCCGTCTTGATTACATCTTCCTGCAGCCCGGCACCCCGCAATGGCGAGTGCTGGACGTAAAACACATCGACTCACATATCGGACCCCACTCCGACCATCGCGCCGTCTTAGCGCGCCTGACCCCGCTCCACTAATCCCCAATTACCAACCTACCAACTTACCAATCTACTAATTTACCAACCTACCATCTATCCCAATGCACCACATCCTCGAACGCAGCCCGTCCACCCTTCTTCGGCGGCGCGGATAACTTCGACTCCTCCAGCGGATATCCAAATGACAGCGCGATCCGTACATGCCACTCGGCGGGAAAGCCTAAAATTCCACGCGCCTTCTCCGGCTCATAGATCGAAGCGGGCACCGAGCCAACCCCCAACTCCCACGCCGCTAATTGCATGAACGCCGCTGCCTGCCCCGCATCGAACATGATCTGAAATTTTTCAGTTGGGTCAGGTGTGAGGATCGCAACACCAAGTGCCGCACCAGCGAGATGTCCCGCCCACTCGCCGCAGGTGGAGAGTTCCTTCAAAATGGATTTATCTCGTATGGCAATGAACTGCCACGCCTGCGTATTCTTGGAAGACTGCGACCGCCGCCCTGCATTCAAGATCGCCTTCACCACGTTATCGGACAGTGGCTTGTCTTGAAACTTCCTTACCGCTCTCTTTAAGCGAATTGCTTCTGAAACATCCATCTGAAACCTCCATCAACTGTCAACTACCAACCACCAACAATTACAACCATCAACCAAAGTATAATTCACACAATGAACGAAGAACTTCAATTCAAACCATTTGGTTATTCCGCCCTTGCGCTTGCGCTCATTGGCTGGGGCGGTTTGTATCTTATACTCACGTTTACCTTGCCATTTGTCTGGGCGCGCTGGGGATTTTTTGTCCTCCTGCTTATGGCGCTCACTGGCACGGCTCTGCCCATTGTCTTTTACTTGCATCAACGCTTCCCCGAAACTCCTCCCGCCGACGCGAACATTATCATGCGTCAAGCAATGTGGGTGGGTGTATACGGCGCTACGCTTGCATGGTTGCAACTGGGTCGCCTTGTCACTCTGTATGTCATTCTCGGGCTTGCTGGCGGGCTGGTCGCTGCCGAGTATTTCATCCGTGTCCGCGAAAAAGCCAGCCGCCGACCACCCATCACCCGCGATGACAACTCTTCGTAATCTTCCCTCTGTCGAACAACTTCTTCAAACCGAAACGACCGCGCGACTGATCGCACAATTCGGTCGTCTGTTAACCTTGGATGCCTTGCGCAATACCCTGGATGAAATTCACGCGCGCTTCAAACGGGACCCGGAAACTGCTCTGCCCTCTATTGACCTGATCCTCACCCAAGCCGAATCCACTCTCACCGCATGGACGGCTCCCACGCTCATCCCAGTCATCAACGCCACAGGCGTGATTCTGCATACCAACCTTGGTCGCGCCCCCATGAGCGCCGCCACCATCCGCGCCATGGACGCCGTCGCACGCGGCTACTCCAACCTTGAATTCGACCTTGAAACCGGCAAACGTGGCTCGCGCCTCATCCACGCTGAAAAACTTCTCCAAAAACTCACCGGCGCGGAGTCTGCGCTTGTGGTCAATAATTGCGCTTCGGCTGTGTTGCTCACACTTTCTGCTCTGGCGAATAAAAAGCGTGTGGTGATTGCCCGCTCACAACTGGTTGAGATCGGCGGCGGCTTCCGCGTACCCGATGTGATGAAGCAATCTGGTGCAAAACTGGTCGAGATCGGCACCACCAACAAAGTCCGCGTGGCAGATTACACCTCCGCGCTCGAAGAACCGACCGCACTCATCATGCGTGCGCATCGCTCCAACTTCAAGATCGTCGGCTTCACCG
>JBAIYF010000568.1:0-2378 GCA_037916115.1 Anaerolineales bacterium | reverse complement strand
GCCGGGCGGGTGCGTCCATTGATTGCTGGCTCGGTTGGTCCCTATGGCGCATATCTCGCGGATGGTTCGGAATATCGCGGCGACTACAACTTGAGTGAAGATGAATTGATCGCGTTTCATCGTCCCCGCATTGAAGCGCTCATCACCTCCGGTGCGGACCTCTTAGCCTGCGAAACCATCCCATGCGGAATCGAAGCCCGAGCCTTGATCCGCCTGCTCGCTGAGTTCCCGAATACCTTTGCATGGTTCACCTTCACCGCCAAAGACGGCGAGCACATCAGCAACGGCGAACGCATCGCAGACATAGCCGCATTTCTCGACAAGCAGCCGCAAGCCGCAGCCATTGGCATCAACTGCACCTCGCCATTGCACATCCCTTCGCTGGTGCGCGAGATCAAGAAGAACACCAGCAAGCCCATCATCGTCTACCCCAACTCCGGTGAGTATTACAGCGCGGTGACAAACACCTGGCATGGCGAAACTTCCAGCGATAAGTTCGCTTTGCAATCCCAAGAATGGTATGAGAACGGCGCCACCCTCATCGGCGGATGCTGCCGCACCACACCCAAGCACATCCACGAAGTGAGCAGCTGGGCAAGGCAGTAAAACCTGCTCTTAACTTTTACTGATGGAAAGCAAGTATAAAGAGGCGGTAATAGACCGCCTCTTTTTGTTTTCTATATAACAAAGTCACAAAGAAACTTTATAAGGAGAATTTATGAAGAAAACCTTATTGGTATTCCTCGCTTTATCCCTGGCGATTACTGCCTGCACAACCGTCGAAGCAGCGCCATTGCCAACCAACACCCCCATCCCAGCTACAGAAACACCCACACAAACATCTACACCCGAGCCGACCGCTACGCTCACTATCACGCCCACCGCCACACCGGTTCCGCACCCCATGAGCATCATTGCCCTGCGGAATCAGGAGTACCCCGGCAGTGAGATCACCATCGTCCGCGAGTTGGAGCGCGGCGTGAATTACCGACGCTATTACGCCTATTACCTTTCCGAGGGACTGAAGATCTACGCCCTGCTCACCATTCCCAATGGTGAAAAACCCGAGGGCGGCTTTCCTGCCATCGTGTTCAATCATGGCTACATCCCGCCGGATGTGTACCGCACCACCGAGCGCTACATTGCCTACGTGGACCAGCTCGCCCGCGCGGGCTACATCGTCTTCCGCATCGACTATCGCGGACACGACCAATCCGAGGGCGAGGCACGAGGCGCTTACGGCGACCCCGGCTACCAGGTTGATGTGATGAACGCGGTCTCTTCGCTCAAGCAACACCCCGATGTCAACGCTGAAAAGATCGGCATGTGGGGTCACTCAATGGGCGGATATTTGACCTTGCGCGCCATGGTCATCTCGGATGACGTCAAAGCTGGCGTTATCTGGGCAGGTGTGGTCGCCTCCTACCCGGACCTGTTGTATAACTGGCGCCGGACAGGTTCGTTCACGCCGTCACCGAGTTCCACCGGGCGCGGCTGGCGCGGTTCATGGGTCGAGCAATACGGCACGCCGGAGCAAAACCCCGCCTTCTGGGACTCAATCTCCGCAACTTCGTATCTCTCCGACCTCTCCGGTCCCATCGAGCTGCATCACGGCACCGCCGACGATGATGTGCCCGTGGAATTCTCCATCCGCCTGGCAGAGCTGGGACGGCAGAACGGGCAACTCATCAACCTCTACACCTACGAAGGCGACAACCACAACATCTCCGGCAACTTCTCCACCGCCATGACGCGCACCATCGAATTCTTTGATTCGGTTTTGAAGTGAAATAGATTTCTATAAAAGCATAACCTCGACGACTTCGCCTGCGCTCAAGCCGGTGGCATCGGGATGAATGCGTAGTAAACCGTCAGCAGATGCAAGCGTGAAAATAAGATTGGATTTTCCAAAGATCGGCTCTGCATTGTAATTGACGATTGACGATTGACGATGGTCGATCAGTTTCACCGGCCACCAATCCTCGCGTCCCGCTTGCGATGGCAGGTTGACGGTCAGCGTGGCTTGCACGGTTGCTTTGGGCTTTGGCAGTGCGCCCAATAATTTTTCGATCACAGGCACCACGAACAAATATCCGTTCACCAATGCGCTGACAGGATTGCCGGGCAAGCCGATCACTGCCTTGCCATTGCATACCCCAAGGATGGTCGGTTTGCCGGGGCGGGTATTGATTCCATGCACGAGCACGCCGGGCTCGCCCAATTGGCGGATGACATCGGCGGTCATGTCTCTGGTGGATGCGGAGGAACCTGCGGTGATGATAACCGCATCACATTCGGAAAGCGCCTTCGCCGCCGCATCTTTCAACACCGAAAACTGGTCGCTAAAAATCCCATAGCGGATCGACTCCCCGCCGCTT
>JBAIYF010000567.1:0-8034 GCA_037916115.1 Anaerolineales bacterium | reverse complement strand
AAAACGACCACGGGGCGAGGTGCGCCGTGGTCGCAAAGGTTCAAAAAAGAAGCCTAACGACGTACAGACGCACTACGGCTATCGACGGCACCGGCAAAACCGGCGGCAAGGATGACATAGAACTTGCTTATGAACATGGGTAGTGCGCTCCTTTCGTTGAAATTCCTGTTGGTCAGGTATTTGCAGTTTATCATGCAGAAACGGGACAAGTCAAGCAGGATATTTGGGGGATACGCGAACCTTTTTGAGTGAATGCAACGACAAAGTAAGCAAAGAGGAAACAATGACCGCGAAAAAATTCTCCCCCACTGATAATGATGCGAACACCGTCCTGATCATTTCGCAGGATATGGATATGATCCGGGTCTGGCAATCTCTTTTCGAGCAACGTGACTGTCTTGTGATCAGCGAAACAGAGGCGCACAATGGCAAAATGACTGCCAGCCTGCTCTCTCCCAAGTTAATCATCCTCGACCTCGACATACCGGATGAAAAGCGGCTCGAGTTATGCCGCGACCTGCGTGCCGCTACGAACGGCACCCTGCTGCTGATCAACTCCGACTATAAATCCGTTGATGTGCTCGAATATCACCGCGCCGGTGTGGACGAAACCATAACGGCAAACATCAGTCCCATGGCATTACTGGTGAAATCACTGGCATGGCTGGCGCGGCAGGATTGGATCGTTCCCCGCAGGCAGTCTATGCAGGTTTGGGCATAATAAAAAAACGCCATCCTCCTCCTCCAATGGCGAAAATGAACAAAAACCCCTTCTACGGAAAATTTCGCAGAAGGGGTTTTTGTTTACGGACCCGATGTTCGGATGCGCCCAGCGATCAGAGCATCGAGCGTTTCCTTCACAAGACGCAGTTTCGCTTCTGAAAGAATGCCTGTGTCCACATCTGCAAGCCCAAGCGGAGACTGAACATTCTGCCCGCCCTGCCCGGCAATCAATTGCGGCCAGGCAGTTTGAATAGCTTTGATGGTATCAGGGGTAATGGTCATCACCCAGCCGCCGGGGCGCGGCTCGGGGCGTGAGGTGCCGATCAGATACACACCCTGGGTACCAACGTATGAAAGAAAATCATCACTGGCAAGGGATGGGTAAATATACAAACCTGCCACACGCCGGTCAGTGATAAGAATGTTGGCATAGCCGCCAAATTTATTTGGGTCTTCGTTCGGGGGGATGGCTTGGAATGTGGGGTATTCCACCGGGTCAATGTAGACACCATCACACAGTCCGCAGAAGTAGCGCGCACCGCTCTTGAAAGCCGCGGCTGCATTGGCAGCCGCCGGGTCGCCTTCGGGGTAAACCATGCCAATCCGATATTCATCAATGAGCATGGCAAAGGTGTAACCCGCCAGAAACGCCGGGAGTTCATCCTGCGTATTCGGCGCCAAAACGCTGACATTCCCGCCTGCCGTTACATTCGGGATGTTCACTGCAAGGAACTGCACATTAGGCGCGGTCGGTGCATAGCTCATCACACCGGGATCGGGCGGCAGGGCGATCACGACCTTCAGAGTTGGGTCGGCAAGGTCTTGCGGTGTGATGCCGTTGCGGACTTGAAAACGAAAGCCGGATGCCAATGCGAGGTCATACACCGTCTTTTGGTAAAGGTCGGAGGTAGGCTTGTCGAGATCGGCGGGAAGGATGAGCAAAGCCAACGGCGTGGACAAGGTTGGGATGGCTGTAGCAGGCGGCGGCGGAGTGTGAGACGGCACCACCGTCGGCGGTGCGACTTCGGTCAGATCGCTTCCACCGCAGGCAGCCAAAAGGGTAATGGTCAGAAATACAAAGAGGAATTGTTTGACACGCACAGAATTTCTCCAGGGCTCTTAAAAGTCTGGGTATTATACCCAGCACAGTGGGTACTTTATAACGGGAAAAGATCGTTCTTACTTTTCCTTTTCCCCGCTTACCTTCATCCACGTTTTTTTCATGACCAGGGCATCTTCTTCCATGATAGGGCTTTCACAGAGGATGCGCCCGCCGCAGCCGAATTCGTGCAGGGCTTTGAAGAGAGCCTTCAGGTCGAGGTCGGCTTCGGCAAGGGGCAGGTGGTGCTTCTCCCCTTTCGGCCCATACTCGATGCCGGAGAGATGGATGTGTAATTTTTTTAACGCTTTGCTGCCAAGCGCCTTGCCGTATTTTTCGAGCAGGCGCGACCATTCGTCATAGGTGTTCATCGAGCCGTCGCCGGGGCGGGCATGCAAGTGGGCAAAGTCGATACAAGGCTGCACCATGTCCACTTCTTTGCTCATGGCAAGCGCATCTTCGAACGAGCCTAACATGGCAGATTTGCCCATCGTTTCGGGGCGCAGGGTCACCATGTCGCCGTTCTTTTGCAGTTCTTTTACGCATGCCTCAAGACGTGGAATGGCAACCTTCAATACGTCGGCGGGGTCATTGCCAAAATACGAGCCAGGGTGAAAGATGATGTCTGTCGTCCCGGCGAGATTGCCATAATGCGCGGCATCCATCAGACGCTTGCGCGATTTAGGCCACTCTTCATTATCTGCATTCAAGTTGATGAAGTATGGGGCATGTACACTCAAGGCGACATCATGTTCATCACGTGCGGCTTTGATCAAGGCACAGGTCGCCTCGGTCACACGCACCGATTGCACCCAGCCCAATTCGAGCGTATCCAAGCCAATGCTTTTGCTGAAGGCAATCGCGCCGACCGTGCCACCGGGTTTCTTGGGTGTGCCCATGGGGGAACCAACCGTACCGAACTTAAAAGATAGAGTCATGAAAGTCTCCAGAAACAGGTAAAGAGTAATAAATGAAAAATCAGAACGCGTAAATCAGTTTGAGTTTCTGCCACAATGGCGGGCCCAAAATCAGCAGGCCGACCAACACAGCCGCAAAGGCAGCCACAAGCACCGCCCCCGCACCAACATCTTTGCCTGCTTTGGCAAGCGGATGGTGCTCGGCAGTGGCAAGGTCCACCACAGATTCGATGGCGGTGTTCATGAATTCGGCAGCAAAGACCATGGCAGCCGTCAGGATGATCACTGCCCAATCACGTGCAGGCAATTGCAGCCAAAGCCCCATAAAGAATACCAAAATTGCAATCGCAGTATGGATCCAAACATTACGCTGGGTACGCATGGCATACCCCCAACCTTGAAATGCATATTTGAAAGATGCGATCCGCGAGCTGATGAATTCGTTCACGGCTTATTCCTGGATGGTGATACGGGAAAGACCGAGTCTTTCGAGGACTTTGGCTTGTTCTGCCCACATGACGGCTTTTTCCTCATCTGTGGCATGGTCATAACCGAGCAGATGCAGCGTGCCATGCACAACCAGCAGCTGCAACTCCGCCTCAACGGGATGACCGCCGTTCTGTGCCTGCTGCATGGCACGTGGAACGGAAATGACAACATCGCCGAGGTAGAGGGTTTCGGTTTCCGGGTCCACTTCACCGGCGGGAAAAGAAAGCACGTCGGTGGGCGCATCCACTTCAAGGTAATCGACGTTCAACTCGTGCAATTGCCGGTCATCGGTCAGGACGATGGTCATGTCTGCATTGGCAGAGTCAGGTTCGAGGTCCGGGGTGAGCGGTGAGACGGTTTCAAGGGTAACAAGAGCCGCCCGTTCGAGCAGGGCGGTATCGCGGAAGTCCATTTGATTATCAATATTGATCATTTTGTTTTTCTCGGGGAAATCATGGTTGAATCCTGGTCGTGGGTTGGGGCTTTGGGATATTGAATGCGGGGGTGGTACGTGCCGCGCAGGGTGGTAACGAAGGATTCAGTGATAAGACTCAGGTCACGCAGAGTGAGCAGGGTGTCATCGAGTTGATGAAATTTTTGAACGGTTTGAATGACGCTTGTGACCAGTGCGCGGATCTCATCATCCTTTGCGGGGCGTTCAGAGCGGGCACGGGCTTCGGTGGCATCTGCAAGCATGAGCAGGGCGGTTTCGCGTGAGGCAGGGCGTGGACCGGGGTAGCGAAATTTTTCGATATCCACCCGGGTCACGTCGCCACCTGCGGCTTGCACGGCCTGGTTGTATTGGAAGTGAGTGATGAGCGTACCATGATGTTCAAGGATGAAATCGTGAAGGCGAACCGGCAGGCGGTGCTTTTTGGCAAGCTGTACACCGTCGGTTACATGACGGATGATGGTGGCGGAAACCTCCTCAGGGTCAGATTCCTTGTGAGAGTCGAGATTATCCACTACCTGGTTCTCGATGAAGAAGTTGGGGTTGAGTGATTTGCCAATATCATGGAACAACGCCCCCACCCGAGTGAGAAGCGGATCTGCCCCGATCTTTTCGGCGGCTTGTTCGGCCAGGTTGGCAACCTGCAAACTATGTTGATATGTGCCGGGCGCATTCCGCAACAGGAATTGGAGCAAGGGGAAATCGGGGCGGGAAATATCGAGCAATTGCAAGGCAGTGGTGAGACCCAGCAATTGCGCCAACATGTATTGAAGCAACAAGGCAATACTTGCCGATGCAAAACCGGCAAAGGCAACTACGCCGATAAGTTGAAGAATGCCAACCCAATCCAACGTGATGAGTGGAATGCGGAATGCCATTAGGGCGGCGGCACCCGTAAGTGAGATGGCAATGCCTGCGCGCAGAAAGCCCCAGAAGCGGCGGGCGGGACCCAGTGCGAATATGCCCATCAACGACGAAAAGAGGTAATAGAAGATCAGGTCGCCTGAATTGGGCAAGCCAAATGCCGCCATGATCGAAAGCGGAATGGCCAAGACCAGTCCAACTTCCATACTAAAAAGAGCGGTGAGCAGAAGGGCAGCTGCCTGAATGGGATAAGCATATGGAGCCAAGGTCCGCTCGGCAAAGAGGCGCGCTCCACCCAGGAATGCAATGAAGATCAGTGCAATGATGACCAAGTTTTTTGGATCATTCAGGTGGATGGCGCGTGGTTTGCGGAAGAAGTAAAGCGGAACGAATGCTGTAAAGATCAAGACCAAGGCTGCGGCAGCAGCAAGATCTTCCCAACGTTGACCGGGACGGATAAGCCCCAACTCGCGGAAGGCTTCCAAGTCGGCGGGGGTGACGACCTCACCTGCGGGAACAATCGTCTCACCGGCTTTGTAGGTTTGAACGATGGGTTGAACGCCATCACGTGCCGCTTTTTTAGCAGCATCCGTCAATTCCTGACTAAAGAAACTATTGGGAACCACAAAGGGCACAACCAGTTCTGTTGTCAGTTCGGCTTGTTGTTCGTTCAGTGTCAGACTAACAAAAGAGGAAACGCCCGATTGGGCAGATTCGAGGCGGTCTTCGTAAATGGCACGGCGCATTACTTGCTCAAGCACACGGACAGCCTCAGACTGCACAGCCTCCCAACGGGGATCGGAAATGTTGATGATGTAGTCGAGAGTTTCGTCTTTGAGGCGTAGATCGCTCAAGGCAAGCAACTGACTGCGAGACTCTTCAACGGTTAACCCGGTATTATCCCGAATGGACGTGATGTTCTGGAGAGATGTTCGCAGCCGTTCGATCTGCTGGCGCGCGATGGCGGGGTCTGGCGTGCTGTACACCGGCTGTATGGCACTCTCCGCCGCTTTGCGCGCCTCTTCCGTGCGTATCTCGCTGACGTATTCAATATCGCGCGGCGATTGAATGGTATTTTGGGCCACATCCCCCTCGGTCACTGTCTGCTGAACAGGGTTCAAACCGGCAGGCGAGATCAGAATTGCAAAAGAAGCCAGTGCCACAATGGCGATCAGGCTTAATTGCATAATGCGGATATAGCGTGGGACGTTCGTACGAGAAGACATAATTCCACCGCGGGAGACGGACGTCTCCCCGTGGCGCATACTTACTTGTTCAACAGTTCCTTAACTGTCGCGCTGATCATGTCGTTGGGGGCACGCCCGGCAACCTTGGGCATGACAACCTTCATCACTTTGCCCATGTCGCTTGGGGCGGCGGCTCCTGTTTCGTCAATGGCGGCTTGCACCAGCGCACGCAGTTCTTCGGCGGGCATGGCTTTGGGAAGGAATTCTTCGAGCACCTTGATCTCGGCTTCGTTGTCGGCTGCAAGGTCGGCGCGGTTGGCTTTCTTCGCTTCTTCCAACGCCTCGCGGCGGTTCTTCACTTCTTTCTGGATCAAGGCTGAAACCGCCATATCGTCCAGATCGGCGCGTTTGTCCACTTCCACCTGTTTAATGGCAGCCAGCACCATGCGAATGGTACGTTTGCGGAGTTCGTCTCCGCTTTTCATGGCATCCTTCATTTGTTCGTTCAATTTTTCTTTTGTGCTCATAATTTAATTATACCTTTCTATACTCATTTGACCCATTCGGGGTCTCTTAAGGGTGAATTACCTGTCTATAAACCTTGCTAGCATTTCGGGCGCGAGCAGTTTTTGCAAAAGTTCAAACTCATGCACAGTCCGTTTGGTGGCAGCGGAGATGGCGTAATCAAACTTCGGTCCGCGCGAGGGTTCGTCGAGGTTCATCCAGCCATGCGAATCTTTTGGCAGGAGCTTCAACGCCAGTGGACGAAGCGGTTTGATCATGTAAACCAGATCCATTGGAAAGTAGATCTTGCCAGAATGAAGCTTCGGGCTGCGCACCAGGTCCTTCTTTAGCGGTTCAATCTCGGACGGGGGAGGAGGCGCGGCGTCTTTGAATTGATCCAGCCAGAGGGTGACGTAGTTGGTATGGGCGTAGAAATCCTGAGCGGTGTGGAGCATCCGCCCGAAAGCAACCCATGCACCAAGGATGCCCGGCGAGAGCAGGGTGGCGAGGACGTATCCGCGCTGTTCGTTGATGTAGCGGTCACCCTTCTCGATGGCGTTATTATCGTAGTGGATCTCGTCGTGCCCGATCTGGTTTCGGAGGGCGTCTTGTCTGACATTTGCGGCGATAATGATCTCAAGTGCGCGTTCGCTGAAGTGCGGGGCAAGTGCGGAGCGGGTCATTTCAATGTGATACTGTGAAATCATGCGCGACATTATAGCGGATATTGTGGGTATAATGCCCGCATGTCTTTTTACACATCAAAAGGTGACGACGGCACGACCGGGCTTCTTGGCGAAGGACGGGTGCCTAAATATCATGTTCGGATGGAAGCGGTGGGAACGCTGGATGAAGCCTCTGCGGCGTTAGGGCTCGCCCGCGCCCAATGTGAAGCAGATCCAACTCCCCGCATCCTGTTGACGGCGCAACGAGACCTCTACAAACTAATGGCGGAAGTTGCCGCCACACCGGAAAACGCGGAAACGTTCAGGCACATTGATGAAGAGCGGGTGAAGTGGATCGAACACGAGACGGACGAGTTGAGCAAAGTGGTCGAGATGCCGCGTGAGTTCATCCTGCCGGGTGATACGCTGGGCGGGGCGGCGCTTTCAATGGCGCGCGCGGTCATCCGCCGGGCAGAGCGGCGCGTGGTGGAACTCTACGACGGTGAAGTGGTGGTCAACCCGCAGTTACAGCGCTATCTCAACCGCCTCTCTTCACTCTGTTTTGTTCTGGAATTGTTGGAAAATCAACACGCTGGCAGAAAGACTTCGCTGGCGAAGTCGGATGATAGGCTATAGACGATAGACCATCGACGATAAACAAAAAGACGGCGGACGGCAGACCAAAATCTGTAGTCCGCCGTCTTCGGTCTGCATCATTACTTACAAAGGGTATTTTATGACAGGAACGATCATCAACATCATCACCATTCTGATCGGGAGCGGCATCGGTCTGCTGTTCGGTTCGCGTATCCCGGAACGGTTCAAAACCACCATCATTGCAGGTATGGGATTGTTTACTGCCGCCATGGGCGTGCAGATGTTCTTCAAAAGCGAAAACCAATTGATTGTTCTTGGCGCAATGATCCTTGGCACGATCCTTGGCGAGTGGATGGGCATTGAAGACCGTCTGCAATCGTTTGGGTTGGCGCTCGAAAAACGTTTCTCAAGTGATAACGAAACCGGCACCGGCTCACGTTTTGTGCGCGGGTTCATGGTCTCGTCGCTGTTGTTCTGTATCGGTCCCATGGCGATTCTCGGTTCCATACAGGATGGACTGACGGGAGATTACAATCTG
>JBAIYF010000566.1:0-2916 GCA_037916115.1 Anaerolineales bacterium | reverse complement strand
ACAGGAACTACAGCAAGGACTATGAACGTGCTGGACATCAGGAGTTTGGGCATCTCTGCAACCTTGAACGCTTGCACAAAGTTGCCCCATTGTGGGTCTGCAGGCCATTCGAGCCCGCGAGGAACGGTCCCTGATGGGTGCAAGGCGGTGATAAAGATGCTGATAAACGGCAATATCGTGATTGCCATCAATGCCAAGAGAAAGGTGCGGCCTGTCCAAAGTTCAGCGCGAGAAACTCTCATACTTTATTCTCCCTGTTTAACCATTGGATCGGTAGAATAACGACAACCACAAGAATCATTAACATGACAGCCAGTGCAGATGCCAGCCCAATAGACCGCTGGGTGAAAGCAAGAATGTAGATCTGGATCCCGGGGACTGCGGTTGCGTTACCAGGCCCGCCAGCCGTTGAAACGTAGACAATATCAAACGCAGCGAGCGCTGCGATGACCGTAACGGTCAAACAAACCCCTATTTCGTATCGAAGGAGCGGCACGGTGATCGCAACAAACTCCCTGAACCAGCCTGCACCATCGATCCGCGCAGACTCATAGAGAGAAGGGTCGATCTTGGCGATGCCGGTCGATAGCAGGACGATACAGAAACCCAGCAGCACCCAAATTCCAATAACACCAACGGCTGGCAACGCCCAATCAAAGTCGCCGAGCCAGGCACGAGCGATCGATCCCAGACCAACCGCCTTGAGAAATTGATTGATCAAGCCGGGAAGAGACAGCAACCAACCCCAGATGATTCCGGCAGCAACCAGTGCGATGACTTGGGGCAGGAATAAAACGGTGCGCGCTATCGATCCAAACTTGCCAGTTGCCACGCGATGCATCACACTTGCAACCACAAGCCCAAGCCCCACTGGAATTAAACTGAACCATATCACGAGCCAAAATGCGTTGACGATCGTTCCGATCAGATCGGGATCCTGGAAGATCGTCACGTAGTTTTTTAATCCCACCCAAGTCTTTGGACCCACGCCATTCCATTTGTAGAATGAGTAATGGATGGTGAGCACAAGAGGTTGCAGCACAAATAGCGCATAGATCAAGAGAGCTGGCAGAACGAACAACCAGCCAACGATGGTCTTTCGGTGGATACTCTTTTGGAATATCCACCGAAAGCGTGAGGAAGCCGCATGGCGATCACCTGAAATCATTGTGTTATCTCCGTTGATTTAGAAAGCATTGGCATCGTCATGCGGCCTCATTTTTATTACTGAGATAATTCTCTGAGATACTCTTCCTGAACAGCCTTGAGTAATCCAGCAGCGTCTTGCTCACCAGCCACCAGCTTTTGGAGTTCAGGGGTCCAGCCTTGGGCGAAGATCGAGCTTGTTGCATTGGCAATAAAGTCCATCGAATTGCCAGCTTCACCAACGACGGGTCCTGCAGCCAATGTCTCGTTCGTAACCGAGCCTTCAGGAGCGGCAGGCATCATAGCGCCTGAGGGACCGCCCGGGTTCGAGCCGCCGATATTGACATTGATGGTGCGAGCCGCATCATCGGTGGCAACCCAATTCAGGAAGAAAGCGGCACAGTCTGCATTCTTGGCGTTTGCGGCAATACCGAATGTCAGCGGAGCAGACATCGCAGCAGGCGCTCCGCCAGCTTCAGCAGACGGGAACAGGAAGAAGCCAACATTGCCGGGCATGCCAGCTTCGTAGCCGGCATTCTGCCAGTCACCATTGAAAGTGAAGACGCCTTCGCCCTGAGTGAAGCGGGCAGCAGCATCAGTGTACTCGATGGCATTGATATCAGCGGGGAAATAGCCATTCTGAATCCACTCTTCGAGGCGCTGAGCGGCAAGAAGATTGGACGGCGTGTCGATCGTTGCGCCGGGTTTCTGGAAGATCCAGTCATTGATCGGACCAACCGGACCGTAGGCAGCCATCAGGTGCTGGAGCGGGAACGCAAGACCCATACCGCTCTTGGCGCTGCCCCACTGCATGATGGGCAGAAGTCCGGCTTCCTTGGCTTTAGCAAGCAACGCCTCAAACTCGGCAACGGTCTTGGGGGCTTCGGTCATGCCGATCTGTGCAGCCAGTTCTTTATTGTAGAAAACGCCGGTCAAACTGTAGTTAAGACCCATGGCATAGAGCGAGCCTGAACCACGGGTGCCATCTTCTCCAATACGATTCTGGTTAAGCTGGGGGACGGGCCATTCGTTCCAGCCGTACACCTCAGCGTAGCCATCCAGGTTCATCAGAAGACCGTCTTTTGCAAACGAGACCATCGTGGGCAGGCGCAGAAGATCGGGTGGGTTGTCACTGGCAAGAACAAGCGGAGTTGTGGTGATGAGGTTCGCGAACTGGTCCTGGCTAACATCAAAAGTGACATTCGGGTACTGTTTCGTGAATTCTTCGGTCAGTTTGAAGGGGATGTCAAAGCCTGTTTCAAAAGAGGCTTTCAATACGACGGGTTCCGTCCCACAAGCGAGTTCAAATGAAGTCGCGGCTAAAACAGGAGCTTCGGTTGCAGCGGCTTCAGTGGCAGCAGCTTCGGTAGCGGCAGGCTCTTCAGCAGGTGCTTCAGTAGCTGCAGGGGTTCCACAAGCAGAAAGCAGCATGGAAACCAAAACGAACAGGCTCAAAAGAGTGAAAAGGGATTTCTTATTCATTGTTCTCCTCATTAATTTTACAAAAAGTGGATATTGCCTTTCATTCGAAATGGATATCGTATCTAGCGAAAGCGCACCTCCTAAGGGGATGGAACAATAGCAGTATAGAAAAGTTTTGAAAGTGTTACCTTGAAAGCACTTTCATATCCGCAATATAGCACTTTCGGATACCAGAGTCAAGTGGCAATTTTTCAAAAGCAAGACACCGCCGGGTAGCCCAGCGGTGTCAGAGTAGGAATGGCTTGGAAACGGTCACCCACTTCGAGGTCAGGCAGAGAGGCGCGTGAT
>JBAIYF010000565.1:0-1554 GCA_037916115.1 Anaerolineales bacterium | reverse complement strand
GGAAAGTTCCGCGCCGCGGCGCAGGAAGATCTGATAGGCATCGTTGAGCGTACCGCCTTCTTCGAGAATGTCGTCGATATCGGGCAAGGCGGCGCGCAGAATGTCGCCTTCGGAGAGCACGCCAATAAATCCGCCCGTTGAGTTGACCACCATCAAATCGCTCACGCCAGAAAGAGCGACGATCTCAGCCGCAATGTGCAAATTTGAATCTTCACGGATGCGCGCGGCGTGGGTATCCATCACGCCTTTGACATACATGTATGGCGGCTGGCTGATCGCCTGCCAATCGTCCAATAATTCATCAAGCCGTTCGAGGTGTTTGCTTTGCCACGGCTGGACTAGATAGTAATGAATGCCCAAGGTATTGATGGCGGTAATGGCGGCTTCGGTATCTTTGGCTTCGGCGAGCAGCACTTTGCGGCTGTCGGGAAAGAGCGCGGAGGCTTTGGCAAAAAATTCCGTGCCAGCCATATCGGGCAGTGACTGATGGACGAGGAACAGCGCGACACGCTCTTGTTCTTTCAACGCGTTGAGCGCATCGGCGCCAGTGTGAGCATGCAGGACGTTGTATTTGCCTGAGTATTTCAGACGCAAGTCAGTTTCAATTTCAGATTTCTCAGGCAAAAGAAGATAGATGATGGGAGATTTCATATCGCGCCGCACCTCTTTTGGAAATTATTCGGGAAGCTTCGCCATCGCCTCGATCTCGATCAGGAGGCTGGGGTCTACCAATTGAGAAAGCACCGTCGCTCGAGCCGGGCGCGGTTCGGGGAAATATTCGGAGTAGATCTTGTTGAAAGGTTGGAAGTATTCAGACTTGGTAATGTACACCGTGGCACGGACAACATCTTTATAGTCACAGCCTGCTGCACGCAATATCGCGCCGATGTTTTCAATCGTTTGCACAGTCTGTTCTTCGATGGTGCTGCCAAGCGTGCCATCGGGCGCGCGCCCCACCTGCCCGGAGACGAATAAAAACCCGCCGCTGATCAAGCCGGGGGAATAAGCTCCTAAAATGGTTGCGCCTTCGGGGAATACGGCTTTTTTGTCTGTCATGGTAAAGTCTCCTCTGAGTTGGAATGGGGGAGAGTTTACCAATGAAGCACTTATTTCTGGAGGGTACAAAAGGGTGAATTTGTGTGCGGTTATTTCTCTGTTTCAATACCCAGAGTTTTGATCAGTTCAGGGCTTTTTTCAAAGATCACCCGGTTTTTCTTTTTGGAAAAACTCAAGCCCGTTTCTTTGCTGAGTTGCTCCGCGATTTCATAGACATCCTGTTCGTAACGGTTTAGAGGAGTCGAGATCATCACGTCTTCACTGCCAATGTGAATGCCTAGCCTGGATTGAAGTTTGGCAAACCCGAAGGCACTGTCAAAGATGGGGAAGCCCTGATAAAAGCCGAGCAGTTTGCATGGTTCCAGGACCTGTTTTAGGTATTCATCCTTTAAGGGTAGGCGGACGATGTTGGCAGTGAGAAACTCCACGGCTTGCCGAATGACAGGCTCACGGTCTTGATAATCCAGTTCGTCGGTAGAGAAGCGGTTGTAAAAGGCA
>JBAIYF010000564.1:0-2581 GCA_037916115.1 Anaerolineales bacterium | reverse complement strand
TCCATAAAACGTTCGCGGTCACCGGGCATGGCAAAGGCGGTAATAGCGACGATCGGAAGCGTGGCGAATTTCGGGTCGGCGCGGAGGCGACGGGTGGTTTCGATACCATCCAGTTTTGGCATCTGGCTATCCATCAATATGAGATCAGGGTCAATCTGAGCTACTTTCTGCAGCGCTTCTTCTCCATTACGTGCCACAAAGACCTGATAGCCGCAATAGTTGAGATAATCGCTTGTAAATAAAATGTTAGTTTCATTGTCTTCAACAAGCAAAATTCTTTTCCGCACCGCTAATTCTTTTTGGTCTTCAACATCCTGTTTCTCATCGATCGCCGCGGATGTATCAGTGGAGACGGGCGTTTGTGCTTCTTTCATCCAGGGCAAAACAAAAGAGAAGCAACTGCCCTTATTGATCTCACTCTGCACTTCCACGTAGCCGCCATGCATTTCCACCAACTGTTTTACCAAGACCAGCCCTAATCCCGTCCCTTCATATTGGCGAGACAGACTGTTATCAACCTGCACAAAGGGTTTGAATAATTTTTGCAGGTCGTCCAGCGCAATGCCAATACCGGTATCTTTGACGGAGAAACGAATCAAGCCGTCGCGGTCATTTGGTTCCACGGTAAGTGTTACTTTGCCTTTTTCAGGTGTGAATTTCACGGCATTGTTCAGCAAATTGACCAGTGCCTGTTTCAGACGTTTGGGATCTGCGATCAACAGGGGCAAATGCGGCGAAGGCACATATTCGAGTTTGATGGATTTTTTATTCGCCATCTGCTTGACAAATGACAGGCTTGAATAACAGACATCATCAATAACAAGCTTTTGAGTATACAGTTCGAATTTACCCGCCTCGATCTTGGATACATCCAGCACATCGTTGATCAGCCCCAAAAGATGCTCCCCACTGGAGTAAATCGTCTGTACGACCTCAACTTGACGGTCAGATAACGGACCCCGCACCCCTTCCAGTAGAGATTCAGAGGAACCCAAAATACCATTGAGCGGCGTGCGCAGTTCGTGGCTCATATTGGCAAGGAATTCATCCTTGGCACGGTTAGCACGCAGCAATTCCGCAGTCCGCTCCCGCACGCGGATTTCAAGTTCGTTGGCTGTCTGGCGCATCACTTCCTCTGCCTGCTTGCGCACGGTGATATCCTCATGCGCCACCACAGCGCGAATCTTGCCGTCTTCTTCAAAAGCGGTCAGGTGAGCGACATACCAAGACCGCCCTTGCGGGCTGTCGCAGGGATATTCCAGTTCTGCCTTCGAAGTGTCGCGGCGTATGATGCTGCGAATGATGCGCGCCATTTCAGACGCTATTTCTACGTCTTCACCAGTGACATTTTCGCATATTTGCAGGTAATTCGCGCCGATCCCATCTGAAGTCATCGTCAGATCATTCTCCTGTCCGAATTGGCGCCAGGCGCGGTTAACATTGAGAATGACGCCATTCTCATCCAGAATGGCGATATGCGAACTAAGGGAATCGAGTGTAGCTTGCAGGAATTTTCTTGATTCCTGCAAAGAATAATCCGCCCGTTGGCGTTCGGCTTCAACGTCCAATGAATGAAGCGCATGGGAAATATCCTTGGCGATCTCATCCAGCAACGCCTGATCGTCATCACTAAACCCCTGCCGTTCAGAGGCATACACATTCAACGAGCCGATCGAGATTCCATCTTTCTGAATGGGTACCGCCGCCGAAGAACGGTACCCGCGCTGAAGCGCCTGCTCGCGCCAAGGCGTCATATTGGGGTCGGTAGCAATATCCTGACAAATGACCGTGCGGCCTTCGATCAGGGCTGTGCCAGTTGGCCCCTTGCTCAAACTCTGATCGCGGATGTTTATACTGATATTCTTTAGGTAGCCCTGTTCCTCGCCTGCAAACACGACCGGCTTCACACAGCCATCCGCTTCATCCAGAAGTCCGATCCATGCCATGCGGAATTGCCCATACACAACCGCCACACGGCAGATCTCAGCCAGCAAGGTCTGACGGTCTTTTGCGTATACGATCGCCTGATTGATCTGGCTAATGGTGGCATAAAGACGGTTAAGATGCAGGATCCTAACTTCCGCCACTTTACGCGCGGTGATATCACGCGAATTGACAATGGTTTGAACAAATTCGCCGTGTTCATCAAAATCCCGATGGAGTATATCCTCCACCCAAATATAGTCTCCTTGTTTGGTCCGGAGGCGATATTCATAACGACTTTCTGGAACTTTAAGTTCCCGCCCGCGCTTGATCTCAAGACCGATCCGCTCGCGGTCATCCGGGTGAATATGCAGGAGGATGCCCGGGGTATCGAGTCCCAATAAGTCACTTTCGGTATAACCCAGCCGATGATACGTGGAAGGAGAAGCATATTTAACTTTTCCAGAGGGATCGATGAGGGTGACAACATCTGAAGAATGCTCAGCCAATAATCGATATAACATTTGGCTTTCGCGTAATGCCCCCTCGGCGCGTCTGTACTCTGTGATATCCGTCATGGAAGAGATAAAGTAAAGCGGCTTTCCATCCTTATCGCGGCGGAGCGAGGAATAGAGATCCACCCACAGGGTCTTTCCGT